>CAYUDJ010000001.1:0-56279 GCA_964443635.1 uncultured Candidatus Saccharibacteria bacterium
CATCTCATCCATTTTATACTGGTAACGAAAAGGTTATCGATACTGCAGGACGTGTTGACCGCTTCAAGAAGCGTGCCGCAGCTGCTTCTTCAAAGAAGTAACTATCATAAAAGCCGCTCTTTCAGGGCGGTTTTTATACTGCTTATATGGATATTGAAAATCTAAAAAAGAATCCGAAAACCAGCTACCTCGCACAGGAATACGAGAAGCTTTTGACGCAAGAAAAAGAAGTACACGAATTGATTGCAAGTGATGCATCGATGGCTGAGCTTGGTACTGATGACTTGGCAGCAATCGCTGTGCAAAAGACTGCACTTGAAAACCAGGTTAAGGCGATCGAAGAAAGCGAAAAAGAAGAAGAGGAATTCCCCAATGAAATCATTCTCGAAGCCCGTGCAGGTGCAGGAGGGGACGAAGCAGCACTCTTTGCGATGCAGCTCATCGAGATGTATGAACGATTCGCTGAAACACGCAAATGGTCTACCAAGCGCATCGATGAATACACACTCGAAATGAAAGGGAAGGATATTTATCGTCTGCTTCGTTTTGAGACAGGGGTGCATCGTGTGCAGCGCGTACCGGTCACCGAGAAAGCTGGCCGTATTCATACATCAACTGCATCGATTGCAGTGCTTCCAATGCGCAAAAAGGTGAAGTTCGTCATCAATCCTGCGGACCTCGATATGGAGTATTCACGTTCCGGAGGAGCGGGTGGGCAGAACGTCAACAAGGTTGAGACTGCAGTTCGTCTCATTCACCGACCGACGGGTATCGATGTGCGCTCTACGAGTGAGCGCAGCCAGCTCGCAAACCGCGAGACAGCATTTGCCATTCTCACTGCAAAACTCCAAATGCTCAAAGAAGAAGAGGAGGCAAAGAAATACTCTGGTGACCGCAAGGCACAGATTGGGACTGCTGACCGTTCAGAGAAAATCCGTACATACAACTTTCCACAGGACCGTATTACCGATCATCGTATTGGACAGAACTTTTCAAATATCGAAGGAGTGATGCTTGGCAAACTTGACAAGATTATCGATGCTTTGCAGAGTGGGGAAGTGGGGGAGGTCAGTGATGATGAATAAGTATTCTATGGTACTATAGTGCTATATGAATCAAGCTGTTTTTAATCAAAAAGTACTCAAAAAAGGATTCGTTCTCGCGAGTATTTTTTTGAGTATTTTTTTCCTTCCTACGGTAAGTCGCGCAGCAACTATATTGCAGGATGACTTTACTGGCACAATAATTGATACTTCAAAGTGGACTGAATTTGATACATTAGGCTTGGGGGGTACTGTTGGGAATCTCCAGCAAAATGACACGTTGCAAATACAAGATAGTGCAACCGGCGGGTATGGAGCTAGTGCGTTAGCTTCAAAAGTTAATATTAGTCCGACGAATCTTGAGATTTCCTCAGTTATATCAAATGTTTCTTTTACTTCGAGCCCAATTATGGGGTATGGCGACAGGGATTATGCGAGTCCTGGAAAAAAAGCATACTTTATGTTTGTTTATCATAGCGGAGTACTTGGTATATCGTTTAACAACGGCGTTGGTCAAAATACCGGGAGTGCTTGTGGGGCGTTTACCAATGGTGCAACATATAAATTAAAAGTCATCTCGACTGGTTTCCAGCTTTACAAGAATAATGTTCTCATATGTACCCATACTCCCGGATTATCGAATCTTGTTTCGGGCAAACCAGTTTTTCTTGAAAGTGAAGTAGCATCGAGCTCTTTTGATGACCTTTTAGTTACAGGAGATGGAACTCTTTCTGTTCCAGATGTTCCTACTGGCCTTTCATTAACTGCACGTACGACAGAGATCCGTGTTGCGTGGGTTGCTCCTGTTGTTCAAGGATTGTACGATATCACTGACTACATTATTGAATACAAACTTTCGAGTGATTCAGTATGGACAACGTTGAATGATGGAGTATCTACTACAACTTCTACCTCTATCACTGGTCTTACGAATGATCTTGCGTATGACGTGAGAGTTACGGCAGTGAATGCTGTGGGTAATAGCACCGCTGTATCATCATCAGCTACGCCAAGTATTGGGACAGTACCAAATGCACCAACGACCTTGACTGCTACAGCGCTCAATCAAGAGTTACGTGTTGCGTGGGTTGCTCCTGCAGTCGATGGGGGATCATCGTTGACTGACTACATCATTGAATACAAACTTTCGAGTGATTCAGTATGGACAACGTTGAATGATGGAGTATCTACTACAACTTCTACCTCTATCACTGGTCTTACGAATGATCTCAGTTATAATGTGAGGATTAGCGCAGTCAACGCCGTTGGGGCGGGGACACCAAGTAGTACGCTCACTGCGACACCTGTATTGGTGGTGGTGTTGCTCTCAGATTCATTCACTGGAACGACCATTGATACCACAAAGTGGAATGAAATTGACGGGGCTACTGGTGGGACCGAAGGTGATGTGCAACAAAATGGTGCCTTGACTATTGTTAATAGTGCAACCCCTACTGTTGGAAGCAAAGCGCTTGTATCTAAAACTGATTTTAAAACTGATAATTTAGAGGTATCAGCGGTTGTTACGAGTTCAACAAGTCCGATGATCGGGTATGGAGATCGGGTGTATGGTGGTGCCGGAAATAAAGCGTATCTTATCTATGCGTTTGGTGGGAACGTGCTTGGTTTGGTATGGAACAATGGGGTACTCCGTACAAATGTTGCATGTGGTTCTTTGGTGAGTGGAGCAACCTATAGAATGAAGGTAACTTCAACGGGATTTCAAGTGTATCGAAATAACACACTTGCCTGTACCGTCACACCAAACATAGCGTATGTCGTTGACAATAAACCCATTTTCTTTGAAGGAGATACTGCAATTGCAAGTAGTTTTGACGACGTGTTGATTATTGGTAAACCACTCACTCCTATTAGTCCAACTTCCGTAACAGCTGTTGCTGGAGATACATCGGCAACGGTGAGCTTTTCATATTCAAATATTAATACGACTTCGCAAGTGACGAGTTATACCGTCACGAGCTCTCCAGGAGGAATAACCGCAACAGGGGTAACCTCTCCTATTGTGGTGACAGGGCTCACCAACGGTACACCGTATACATTTACTGTGACTGCCACAACAGTTCCTGTTGGTACTTCTGCCGCATCGTCACCTTCTAGTTCTGTTACGCCTGCATTACCGGCTGCTCCTGATCAGGTGACAGGCGTAACTGGTATTGCAGTGAATCGCCAGGTGATCATTGGCTGGAATGCTCCTTCAGGCGCAATCACTGACTACATCATTGAATACAAACTTTCGAGTGATTCAGTATGGACAACATTTGCTGATGGTGTTTCTTTGGCAGTAAAAACAGTTGTCACTGGTCTTACCAATAATGCTGCGTATGATTTTCGGGTGAGTGCAGTCAATAATGGAGGCACTGGTGCTTCTTCAACGCCAATTTCAGCGACACCCTCTGCTATTACAGCGCTTTCATTTGTTATCACTGGTGAAAGTAATGCTGGTGGACAGGTGTTCAATACAGCGCCAACATCTGAAGAACTTGCGCCTACATCAGAAGTTCAAATATTGAATAACACTTCGCTTGTTTTTGAAGATCTTGATATTGGTACGAACAATAACATTGATCACTTTGGATTGACGTGTTGTACCACCCATGGCTTTGAACTTGAGCTGGCAAATAGAACCAAGGAGTATGCATTTACCGATTTGCCGATGGTGTACTTGCTGAAAACAGGACACGGAGGGTCTCGATTGAGTCAGTGGGATGTTGGGCAGTCATACTGGACGAAGTTTCTTGAGCGTACTGCTGCAGCAAAAACACAACTACCGTCACCGAGACAATGGGTAGTATGGATGAGTTTGGGTATCAATGATTTTTATGCGAGCACTTCAACTGCATCATTCAAGTCTGCAATGCTCAGTCATATCAATAAAATAAAAGCTGATCTTCCTGGAGCCATTGTTATCATGACGCAATTCCAATCGATGACTGCCAATGGAGGATATGTTTCGTATAACCAGGCAATGGCAGAACTAGCTGCAAGTGAGGAGGGTGTGTATGTCGTGGATTCGACAGGTGCTGCATTGGATGATATGAACCATTGGAGCTATACCGGACTCAAGACAGTTGCAGATAGAATGATTACGATAACCAATACTGCAATTGGTTTGATATACCCAGGAGTTCCGACCTCTGTTAGTGGTATGTCGGGAGACGAACAGGTGTCACTTTCATGGACTGCCCCTACATCAGATGGTGGGTCAGCAATCACTGACTACATCATTGAATACAAACTTTCGAGTGATTCAGTATGGACAACATTTGCTGATGGTACCTCATCTGCAACTACTGCATCGATTACTGGGCTTACGAATGACGTTCAATATGATTTGAGAGTTTCTGCGGTGAACAGTTCAGGTACAGGAGATGCTTCTAGCGTCACTACTGCAACACCGGCATTTATCGCTACAACATATACAGTATCGGGGCCTTCTACAGGTGTTGTTAATGCCACATCTTCTTCATTTACCGTGACTCCAAATGGTCCCTATGATGGTACTATTACGATTACACCAGACGGCGGAGGAGTGAGTACTCCTATTGTCCTTACTTTTACTGATGCAACTCCTCAGACATTTACTGTTACACCTACCGCTGTAGGTACTGTGACACTTACCTCAACAAATAGCGGCGCATTGGTTGATCCGAGTGTACTTATGTATGAAGTCACTGCACTGCCTACTCCTCCCGTAACCAGGACAGTTGTTAGTAGTGGAAGTATTGCAATTGTGCCTAGGCCAGCGACATGTACCATAGGGCAGTTGTTTAATACCAATACAGGGAATCCGTGCACAAGCACAACTTCTTCTTTACCATCTGTCTATGACTTCACTCGAAATCTGTCGTACAGGATAAGTGGAGATGATGTGCGACAACTGCAGGTGTATCTCAATACTCATGGGCATCCAGTTGCATTATCAGGCGTTGGTTCGAGAGGGTATGAAACGAGTTACTTCGGACCTGCTACGCGTGCTGCCCTTATCAAGTTTCAGATTGCAAACAATATTAAACCTGCTATTGGCTTCTTTGGGCCATTGACGAGGAGTTTTGTAGGTGCGCATAGATAAGAAAAAAATAAGTTGATTTTAGGGCTATTTTCAGTATAATAGTCCGTACTGCGTGTATAGTTCAGTGGTAGAACGCTGTCCTGATAAGACAGAGGCCCTTGGTCCGATTCCAAGTACACGCACCATGGGATTTGAAGGATTTCCAACACCAGAACCTGTATCACCTGAGGTCTTCAAAAGAGCCAACAGTGTTTTGACAGCGAAAAATATCTGGGAATCATTGGAAAAAAATGAAGAACCGTCTGCTCTTGAAAGTGATCAAGACGTAGTGGAGCTGATTGAAGCATTGGAATTTCTTAAAGATAAAAACAAACTAGAGTATTCTCCTGAAGAAAAAGAAGCTCAAAATAAAAAAATAGATGTATATATTGAAAGTTTGAAAGAAGTAAAATAAAAAAGAATCCTAAAATAAATTAGGATTCTGCTTTGTGATGTACTATTTCTGCTTTAAATACAACTAACCAAGTGTTGGTGTGATGGAAATAAAATCTGGTAACCTCGAATTCATCTCCTACAGTAAGAAATTTTTCAAGCAAAATTACTTTAAAATCGATTCCTGAGAGAGGGGAGAGATCTATCTTATACCAGAGTTCTTTTAAGTAATTTTCAATTCTATGGTATTCATCCTTATATAGTTTGCTCTTTACTTCATAAGAAAGAAGGTTGAGAACCGAAGATTGTTCTTGAAAAAAACTAAATGGTATAGACACGTAAAATCCTTCGGTTATCTCTTTGGAAGTTAATGTGTGTAAGGAAAACTGAGTCCATAAATTTTTATTAAATATTTCCCTCAATTTTTCCTTATTTTCTTCACGCTTGGTTGTTTCAGTAATTAATTCTTTAAAAGGAATCATTTCTTATATTTTTATTTACATTATCATATATTTACAATCCGTCAATAGTACGATAGAATAGGGGATATGATATTGAGTGTCGTCGCAACCCCCATCGGAAACCTCTCAGATTGCTCACCGCGAGCGCGTGAGGTGCTTGAGGGGGCAACGCTCATCGTGGCAGAGGATACACGAACTACAGGGCAGCTATTGAAACTCCTCGGTATCGCAAGTGGTGAAGGTGCCAAGAGAGAGTTTATATCGAGCCATGCACAAAGTAGTGATAGTGCCCTCCAAAAGGCACTTGCGCGTTGTGAGGAGCATGAGCATATAGCACTCGTTACTGATGCAGGTACACCTGCTATATCTGACCCGGGGTCACACTTTATCGCCAGCTTTCGCGCACAGTATCCACAAGCAAAGGTTGTGCCGATACCTGGTGCATCAGCGGTTATTTCAGCATTGTGTGTTTCAGGATTTCCCTCGTCTCATTTTGAATTTATGGGATTCATTCCACACAAGAAAGGTCGCCAGACGCTGTTTACAGGATTGGTAGAGAAAGAACATACTGTCGTGCTCTACGAGTCTCCACATCGCGTATTGAAGACCTTGGAGGCGCTTGCGGATGTGTTGCAGGCTGATCGGCAAATCATGATTGGTCGCGAAATGACTAAACAGTTTGAAGAATACCCGGTCGGCACTGCAGCCGAGCTTTTGGCTTATTACCAAAACAACCCCGATAAAGTCCGAGGTGAATTTGTGGTAATTATCAGCCCTCGCCACGCCTAGGCGGGACTCGCCCCTAACTCTATTTTTTGATACAATAGGGCAATGTTAGGAAAACTTCGATTATTATTTTGGACCGGAATTGTGCTCCTGCTCGTGCCGTATATTGGCGTGACTGAGGGTGTAAAGACAATGCTGACGATTGCAATCGCACTTATCATTCTGATCACAGTCTTCAAGCTCCGACGTTCCTACAGAGAAATGAAATTCCGCCTCCGCCGATATGAGGAACCAGCTACTACCACCGACTCCATTCATGCCTGATCCAAACACACAACCTTCTGCCGCTCTCGGTATCAAGACACTTGTCGCAATCGTCGTCATTGCGGGGGTATTTTTCTCAGGTGTCTATGTCGGTTTTGAACACCGTCCGATCTCTGACAAAATAGCTAGTGTTATCAATAAAGAGATACCCGTGGCTGCGGCAGTAGGTACGACAGCTACTCCCACTGACTTCAGTTCATTCTGGAAAGCATGGCAAGTTGTGAGTACAAAGTTTGCTGGAACTCAGCCGACCACTGACGAACGCATGTACGGAGCTATCAAAGGACTCGTCGGATCGTTCAATGACCCATATACGACCTTTTTCCCACCTGCAGAAAATAGTCAGTTCCAAACTGAAATCGCTGGCTCGTTTGATGGTATTGGGGCTGAAATCGGAGAGAAGGATGGTGTACTCACAGTGATTGCTCCATTGAAGGGCACTCCTGCTGAGCGTTCAGGATTGAAGCCTGGGGACAAGATTATGAAGATTGGAGATACCGTTACGACTGACCTCACTGTCGACAAGGCAATCCAGCTTATCCGCGGCAAGGCGGGTACAAGTATTGCACTTACTATTTTCAGAGAAGACTTTACTGAACCAAAAGTCATCATGGTGACGCGTGAACATATTACGCTTCCGACTGTTGATACAGAAACTCGTCCTGATAAAAAGGTTTTCATCATTCATTTATATAATTTCTCTGCTGACTCAGCAGGACTCTTCAAGACGGCGTTGCAGTCATATGTTGCTTCTGGGTACCCGAACCTTATTGTTGATTTGCGAGGCAATCCAGGAGGATATCTTGATGCTGCAGTACAGATTGGTAGCTGGTTCATTCCTGAAGGCAAGACGATTGTGAAAGAGATTGGAAAGACTCCTGATGACGTGACCGTACATACCAGCAAGGGTCCGGTGATATTCCCAAAGGCATCTAAACTCATCGTGCTTGTAGACAAAGGATCTGCCTCAGCATCTGAGATTCTCGCGGGTGCACTTTCAGAGCAAGGCATTGGTATTCTGGCAGGGGAGCAGAGCTATGGAAAGGGTTCGGTGCAAGAAGTGGTGCCAATCACTGCAGACACATCACTGAAGGTCAGCATTGCAAAGTGGTACACACCAAATGGTGTTTCTATTTCAGCAAAAGGTTTAACACCAAGTATTCTGCTCAAAGCATCTCCTGACGACAAGGCGGGGAATGATAGCGAACTCGAAGCAGCGGTAGCCCTATTTGCAAAACAATAAGATAATCATTGTATTCATATGAAAGTAATTCTTCTCAAATCAGTTCCAAAAGTCGGTAAAAAAGATGATGTGGTTGAGGTTGCCGAAGGCTATGCGCGCAATGCACTCTTTCCTTCAAAGGCTGCAATTGCTGCAACACCTGATACATTGGCTGATCTCAAGCGAAAGAAAGCCGGCATTGTCGCTGAAAAAGCACTTCGTCACGAACTGCTTGATATTGCAATCAAATCAATCAGTGGTGCTGCGGTGACACTAGCGGTGAAAGCCAATAATAAGGGTGGTATGTTTTCAAGTATTGATGAGCAGGATGTAGTTCGTGCACTTGCTGATGATCATCGCATCATGCTTGACCGATCATGTATCAAACTTCCACACAGTCCTATAAAAGAGCTGGGTGAGTACACGGTAACAGTAAAGGATGAAGACTACTCATCGACATTTACATTGCAAATTATTCAGAAATAGAAAATAAAAAAATCTCCGTTTTGAAACAGAGATTTTTTATTAGTTTCGTGTGTCAGTGATGTGAGCTGCTTTGCGTACAGTGCTGGTGCCATCAAAGTTTTGCTTGCGCTTGTTGGTGAATGACACAAACCCATCCTTGAGTGCGTAGAGGGTGTGGTCCTTACCGATACCTACTGAAGTACCAGCAACGATTTTTGTACCGCGCTGACGTACGATGATAGAGCCTGCAGTAGCGTGCTGGCCAGCATACAGCTTTGTACCAAGGTACTGTGCATTAGAATCTGTTAGGTTTTTTGCGGCCCCTTGGGCCTTCTTATGTGCCATATTGAACCACCATCTTACCCCAAACACCCCCTTTTTGTCAATCACCCTACAATACTTGTATAAATCTTTAGATTTCTGGGATATACTCTTATTATGCAAGCCTTTTTGAGTCGTCAGTATCGTCCCATATTCACCGTATTACTCCTTAGTATCATAGGACTCGCGTACTATGTCGGCACGCTGCAGGCCCAAAAGGGTAGTGGGGGAGGTATTACACTGGCCTGTAGCGATGAGGTACTATCAGCACTTTCCATTCCCGCCGCGTCAGCTGTCCAGGCAAAAAAGTCTGTACAAACAGGTGATTTGACAGCAGCAGCCACTGATCCGACTGATCAGGATCAGATCGCAGAAGAGGGAACACAGAGTCCCGCTGCAACCACAGGAGCATATATGGGATCAAAAAATGGCACTAAATATTACGCGCCTGACTGCCCTGCAGCAAAGCGCATTAAGCCAGAAAATGTAGTCTGGTTTCAAACTGCAGAAGATGCTAGTCTACAGGGGTACACCGCAGCCAGCTGCTAGACCCACATGATCAGAGCAATTCTCAGTATATGTATCATTGGAGCATTCGGGATCCTCGCTCTCGCGATTGTCCGGCCAGAACTCGCGACTACTCTCACCGATCACGTATTGAGTACGGTCACAGAAAATCATGAGAATGCACCACTCGAGATTCCTGTTGCACAAGATAGAAAACCAATTGCTGGTGTCCTTATTCCATCGCTTGCGTCGTACTTCGATCATGTCAGCACAAACACCAAGGGGATTGATACACTGAACGTACAAGGGATCATTGATGCAACAAACAAAGAACGCATCAGCAACGGATTGCCAGCGCTCACACCGAATGCAAAACTCATTGGATCATCGAAACTCAAAGTCGATGACATGGTCACAAAGCAGTATTTTGAACACGTGTCTCCAACGGGGCAAAATGTCTCAAGTCTCGGTACTAAGGTCGGCTATGACTTTGTCATCATGGGAGAGAATCTTGCGCTCGGCAACTTTACCGACGCCACTGACTTGCTCACTGCATGGATGAATAGTCCAGGTCACCGTGCCAACATTCTCAATACGGGTTATCAAGAGATTGGTGTCTATGCCGCCCAGGGTACCTACGATGGTAGAAAGGTGTGGTTTGCTGTTCAGCACTTTGGTACTCCTCGTACCGCATGTCCTGTGATTAACGCATCATTGAAGACATCAATCGCGTCACTCAATGCTGACCTAAAGAAAAAAGAAAAAGTTATCGCCGCTGCCCGAGCCGATCTTGAGAGTCCTGATCAAAGCAGTGGGGAAGCGTACAAGACCAAGGTCGCCCGTTTCAATACTCTCGTTTCGGAATACAACACCCTCCTGCTAGTCTCCCAACAACAGGTTGCCGCCTACAACAAACAAGTGCTTGCGTTCAACAAATGTCTGACTGCATATCAGAATGACGAATCTCTGAGCAAAGAATAGGGGGAGTGTGTCAAGACCTCTTCGGAGAGGGCTACCTCTAATATATACGAGTGTCGCACAATATATCTTTTACGACGTATATATTCTTAAATAAGCTTTAATATACAAAGAAGCTAGGTTCTAAATCTAAACCACCACTTCTACTTAATCAGATATCTTTTGAGTAATCATCAAGCCATTATCTAATGCCGCCAAATAAAAACTTTTTACACGATTATCAGTTTTTGATCCTGGTAAATGAGTTCCAGTAACTTTCTGTAAATAATCTTCCTATGCGGATACTGATTGCTTTTGTCGTGATATTTGCGAAGAAATTCATCAAACTCTATATATCCTTTTGTACGCAAGAGGTACAAGGCATGCTTTCTATAGAGTTCAAACATTTTCCCTGCGATAATAACACTCATCCAGCCGAATGGGTCTTTACCGTGACTTGGATTTACACTAAACTGTATATCATCGTCATGGTAACTATCTTCCATCACGACTTTGTGCATTTCAACCCATTGTCCCATGAATGATTTTCTCCGGAATGTCGGATAATGCTCATCTGGATTTTCAAAAGAATCCAACTTGTCTAATTCATAGAGAAATCTTTGGCAGTTGAAATTGACCAAATCAATGTATCGAGGTCCAAAAAAGTACCACCAAAACCTTGATTTTCTTGCTTTGTTATAAGCAACTCTTGCAAATACATATCCTCTACAAAGATCTTCGAGGAATTGTGTATCTACTAAAGAGTTTTTATCCAGAAGATATTGTTTGTATCTTCGGAAATAGAGAATGGCAAATGTTGCCACAGCGGCAAGCGGTACTAGGATACTTCCCACCAGCCAGATTGAATGTGTCGTCATTATTATGTTTTTTAAGAACTTCAGATTGTCCTGCTGAGACAGTTGCTAAGTTATATAGCAATAGCATTATGCATTGATTAAGTATTTTGTCAAAATCCTAGTTCTGAACTACAAGAAAAGTTCGAACATCCTCCAAGGTTCAGAGTAAAAAAATAGAGCTCATCAAATCGATAAGCTCTATATAATTCAATTGTCCTGACGTTGTCGTCGATCTTGTATCATCTTATCTATAACATCAATCATTTGAAATGACTCAACGTCACCAGTGGCTTCAAATTCCTTATTTGCAGCTTCCAGTTTTTGTTGAAATAATCCCCATCCAATCTCTGGTTTTTCAGGATCAAATTCTACATTAAGTACAAAAGCTTGATTGAGTATATCTGCATAAAAGATAAAATCATCAATAGTCCATTTAGCCATATTTTGTAGACGCAAGGATATCTTTTCAGTTTTTGTCATAGGTATACTGTTTAAATTTTCTTAAATTTTCCCCACTCTATCCCTTTTAATTGACAAAGTCAACTATGGGATGTATTGTGCAAAGAATATTAATTCCTAGTTACCGCACTAGGTGGTCAGCAATGATAACAGAGGAAGTCTTCACCTCTATCAATTGAAGATGTTCTTAAATAAACAAACAATGAGAATAATTATTGATTCTTTCGTGGGAGAATACCGATTTCTCTCAAACTTCTGGCCTTGCTATATCAGCGATGCAATGTATGAAAAACTTTTGTACCCTACCCTTCAGCATGCCTATGAGGCAGCAAAAGTCAGCGACCCTCTGACTAAAAAATTGATAAGGGATTGTGAGACACCGGGTAAGGCAAAAGCTTATCACGAAAAAAACAACACCCCAATGCATCCTTCCTGGAACACCTCAAAGAAACTTGAGGTCATGGAGAAATTGCTCATGATCAAGTTTGATGGTAAAGAGCCATTTTTAACAAGGGCGCTTCTTGCTACTGGAGATCATCAACTGATTGAAGGTAACACCTGGGAAGACACATTCTGGGGAGTGTATGAAGGTGCAGGAGAAAATCATCTGGGTAAACTTCTGATGAAGGTTCGTAAGTACTTGAACGCAGAAAAACAGGCTATTATATCGGCCCTTGCTGTGCACTCTAATAGTAGAAAGTTTACCGGTGCTGCCCTGGGTTTGTCCCAACGGGGGTTGTACCAAAAGATGATTGCGTACGAAATTGATAGTGATTCGCAAAGAGAAGCAGTTTCTGCTTTAAAACTGGAACAGTATCATGCCGCATGCAAACTAATTGAAGTTGATGGACTTGATGGTATTAAGTCTGCCGCTAATTTAGTAGGAACAGAAATTGCACTTGTGTTAGGTATAGCACACGTAAGAAGGAACTTGGGTTCGATCGACACGTATCCTGCAAGAGAAGGTATTGATGAAGATGCTAATGCAATCCTTAAAGGCGCTGCGATTCTGTAATTGTTTTCTTAACTTGTAAAAAGGCTCACTTGTGGTGAGCCTTTTTGTTTATTTCGATATTGAAAAATAAAACACCTTGCCAGGGTGTTATTGAAGACTAAATAGTTTTAAAAGAATTTTCCTTTCGGCTAACAAGATCTCAATGTAGAGCTTTTCAGGAAGAGAAGTTTTAGGGTTCTCTGGGCCAACGTTATGGTAGATAAAACTTCCGACTGTACTGACAAGTGCCCCTTGCACATCAATCGATTGACGCACCTTTTCTCTAATAAAAGCTGCAATAAGTAAGCGATGTTCGTTTGAATTATAGGGAATTATTTTATTATCCCAATAGACAAATCTTTCCTCATCTTCCTTTACTAAATTTGTCATTTTTCGGCCATACTGAAGAGCTGCCATACCATCAAGTGTGAAAACATATTCTCTTTCTTTCTGGTCTTCAAATTTAATTCCTTGGAGGGCTGCTTCAACGCAATTGAAATCATATCCCCCATAGGAAAACGGTGTTGGTGCAAGGTTGCTTAGTATCCGAGCAACAGGATTGCTTGATCCAGAAGTTATGTTAATTCTTTTCATTTTCGTATTTTTTTTTGAGTTAAAGAATTTGTGAAAGCTTAGCATGAGTGACTTGACTTGTCAATTATATCATGTCATGATAAGTAAAGATTTTTAAACCTTTTAAAACAATAAATATTGAAAAAGAACGAACAAATCTCGATGATGGCGGCTGCGATTGCTGGCACATTGAGTCTCGTAGCATTTCTTACGTATAGTCAGAAAACATTTCAAGGTCAGACCCATCCGAATATCACCTCCTGGTGTGTATGGAGCTTTATAACAATCCTTAACTTTACTAGTTATAAGAAAGTTACTGGAGGTTGGATAAAGAGCTTACTTCCTACTGCAAATGCCATTATGACAATTGTTGTTTTAGGTATTGCGCTATGGAAAGGAAGTTTTGGTCACCTTGGGTGGATTAATGCAATATGTCTTGTATTTGGCATTGTTGCAGGCATTGTATGGATTGTAGAAGACTCTCCTGCTACTGCTCAGGTACTGTTACAGATAGCAATTGTAATTGGATTTATTCCGACAATTACTGCTGTGTATATCAGTCCAGGAAGCGAGCCTTGGCAAGAATGGTTACTGTGGATATTCTCTTTTATTGCACAATTTGTTGCCGTTAGAAGTACATGGGAAAAGAAAACGTATATTGAATTTCTTTATCCGGTAAACATGATCATTTGCCATGCAATTGTATTTTTGCTGACAGTTAGGTAAGAAAAAAATTAGACTACCCTGCATATTTTAAATAATGTGTGGGGAGTTTTTTTATATCTCATAAGACACTCGAATAGCATCCTTTTCCTTTTTGATTTTTCTTATTGTTATCGTTCCAATATCATTTAGATTGGCCACATGTGTGCCGCCACACGGGATGCCAAAATCACCATAAAAGACCACTCTCATTGGTTTACCATTCTGTAGTTTAGAATCATCAAATACGAGTTTTGTTTGTATATTTCTTGCGATGATCTCGTGCGCTTTTGTTTCTATGTCTTTCTTTAATTTCTCAATATCATAGCCATCTAAATCTCCTGAATACTCTACGTATGCCCCTTGTGGGAAATGGTAGCCCTTGCTGGCAATCCAATCGATATGAAGCTCTTTGAGAACTAGATCAATCAAGTGTCCTGCACTATGGAGTCTTGTATTAAGTTTCCTTCTTTCTTCATTCACAAAGCAGTGCACTTTCTGATTAATATTCGGGATTCCAGCTTCAGCTTTTCCAATATGTAAAACTTTTCCATCAACGTATCGTACTTCCTGTACCTCAAAAATAAATGATCCATCTTCGCTTTTAATGAAGCCTGTGTCGTACGGCTGTCCTCCACCTTGTGGATAAAAGATTGTTTGGTCGAGTATAAGAGCAGCGCTATCTTCATAGCTGGTTTTCTCAATAATAGATGCAGAACAAGTGAGCGCCTGCATATCTTTCATATATAAAAGTTCTGTATTCATAGTTTTGAATTAGTATTAGCTTTATAAAAATGAGGAAGTCTTTCAACCTCCTCAGAAGATCTTTAATTGAGTGCTGGAAACGCTTTGCCATCTCTTTTAAACTCAACTTTGATTTCCCTGCCGATTTTCATTACTGCAACTCCAATGATATTTTTTCGATCATTTTCTAGTCTTGGTATGAGGACTGGGAAAGTGCAATTTGATTTAGTGCCGGAAGTGTTCCATTTATCGAATGTAAAGCGGGCAATTTCATTTGCCATGCCTGTGCCACTCTTACATTCCCAGATAGAAATGATATCTGTATCGAGGTCTATCTCAATCAAATTAACTAGGTATTCACGAGGAGTAGTTAACCTTGTTGGAGGTAGTGTGACCCCTGGTGCGACAATCACACACCATCCATATTGAAGATGACATAATGTTGCATTGGCATCATTGATAAATGCAGAGAAACATCCGTAATTAATGCCGTTCATTGGTTGAAATTTGATGTTGTCTACGTGCTTGAAGGCAGGAAATTCATTTGCGATTTCATGAACCGTTTGACGGTCCAAAGATCGGATAAACATGTCTAGGCTCATATTTTATATTTTTATGGTGAACAATTTTTCTAAGTATAACTACGTCTAAACATTAGGGAATTTTTATATCATATATATCTCATTTGTATCTTTTTGTTATATATGCTAGATTCTCGAATATGATCAAAATACAGGAGATTGTACGCGATATTGTGTACGCAGAAGAAGAGGCGCTCTATTCCCTTTCTAAGGGGTATATGAACCTTTCTGCGTATGCCAAGCAAATACAAAAAGAAGTAGAAGAAAAGACAAAAAAGGATGTAAAGGTATCTGGTATTGTTGTTGCGCTTTCGCGGGTACAAAAAACTCTTCACAAGGTTTACCCGCTTGTACAAGACATACGGATCAATAATATAACTACCAAATCTCCTCTTTCAGAAATTGTATTTGAGAAGACACCAGCAATTCTTTCTCGACTCTCCTCCCTCTACGAGAAAGTTAAAACTACAAATGACGATTTCCTCACCATGACATTAAGTACATCAGAAGTTACTGTTATCTGTTCTGATAAAATCAAAGCCTCAATTTTGAAACACTTTAAAGAGACACCTCTGATGATAGAATCTGGTCTTGCTTCTCTAGGTATCTCGATTGATCCTAAATATTATCCAATGCCCAATATCACGTTTTCGCTCATTCGACGTATTGCAAAAAAACGTATTCCACTTGCAGAGACGATTACCACTCATACTGAGATTATTTTTATATTTCCTCAAAAGAGTCTTTCGGAGGTTCTTGGGTTATTTAGCGAATAAATAAATAAGCCATACCGTTGGCGTATGGCTTATTTATCAGAATTTTAATTACTACTGTATAAGTGCTATTTTCATTTTTTCTTGGATTGTTGCTTTAATTTCTTGGTTTGTTAAAATACTGCCGGTTTATTGACAAATTCAATAGAAAGTTGTAAATTTCATCAAATTCACTTTTGGCGCTTTTGCACTTAAATCTTTAAAAAAAAGAATATGAAACAGAAATTAAAATCTATTGCAAAAATAGTATTCCTTTTGATGGTAGACAATCTTATTAATTTAGGGCTTAGTATTTTCTCCTACATGTATGGCTTTAGGCTAATAAAAGACGTAAAGCCTGAGTATTTTACTGGGAAGGGACATACACCACCTTATTTGGTAATGCTAATGGTTTTATTTCTTGCAATCTCTTTCTATATCAATACTAAAGCGGCGTGGAAGACTTTCCATACAAAAGAATCATTAGAAAGAACAAAGGCTGCAGTATCTATATTCTTCAGAAGTATTACGTTTTTTCCTATGGGATTCTTTATAGTGTTTCTAACATCAGCAACACTATTTGTTGATAAGTTGTCACTTATTTGGATAGAAATACTTTCTGCTGTTTTTGTCCTAAGTTTTATTCTAGCTGTTTTATGGAAGGAATATCATAGTGCAAAATTATAAAGCATGTTCTAAAAAAATGAGGCTGTTCACGAAAGTGGACAGCCTTTTATTATTGCCCAGTACATAGTTATTGACATAACAAAAATAGATGATATATTAAAAGTATGCACATATTTAATGCACAAATTTATACAAACCACATGTGGGTCGGGAACTGTTCCCTCCCCCTTATTCCTCGTTGGTCGGTATTTTGTGCAAGATAACTCTTTTGTCTGAAAGAACCGGCCTATGAGCCGGTTTTTTTAACCTTAAAAATTACATAGTATGCAAACAAAACCAATTGTTTTCCTTGAGGGAAAACGTGTCTATTTGCGACCACTTGACCTCTCTGATGTGGAGCTCGTCCAAAAGTATGCCAATGATCCTGACGTGCGTCACTACCTTTCGAACCTTCTCCCTGCTTCGCGGCAAGATGAGGAGAATTGGATAAAGAAAGTAATGGAGCGCAATCCAAATGAAATTGTATTGGCCGTGGTGCTCAAAAAGCAGAACAAACTACTTGGCTGCATGGGTCTACATAGGATCAACTATGTGGACGGTACCGCGGTAACCGGGACAATGCTGGGGGCAAAGGATGAATGGAACAAGGGATATGCCCAAGAAGCAAAAATGCTTTTGCTTGGATATGCATTTCTCACCCTCAATCTCAGAAAGATTTGTAGTGCGGCAATAGCTCCCAACAAAGGAAGTATTGCGCACAACCAAAGATGTGGCTACAACATTGAAGGGTGCCAAAGAAAGCACGTGTATCGTGATGGAAAGTATCATGACTTTGTTTTATTGGCAGTCTTCAAGAATCAATGGATGAAGTTAAAAAAATGATCACAAAGCTGGTGTACCCCACCAGCTTTTTTATTGTGCTAGCTCGAAGAGGGTTCACTCTTTGTTTCAATAACTACGTGGAGTCTATCCTGTAGCGTCTGTATGAGTCTTTCTCCTTCTGGTGAATAAATCCAGGCAAAAAGCGCAATAGTAGGATTTAGTTCCCTATAGTAGTTGATTGCTTTTTCGCTAAGAGCAAGTGCTATGCCCTTAGTTCGATGCTCCGGTAGTACAAATGCCGCGCAAAGATACACAGCTTCTGGTAGTTTTTGAATCGGTGTTTTGAATAGTAAATCTTTTTCTGAGATTTTGTTCTGTAAGAACATATCCTTCAATTCAAGTGTAGTGGGAATAACGAGCACCCACCCAATAGGTTTCTGATCGATATCTTTAAAAAAGAGTGTTTGATACCCAAGGGTGAGAAGTTTTTCGTATGATGCACTTGTTATAGGTATTTGACCCTCATCCTCAGTAGTCTGAAAATATTGCTCTGCGACATCGAGCATGAATTGTATTTGGTCTTCCGCTGTCATGTTGTGAGTATAGCATTCTAAATATCCCTTTGAGGGGTTCTAAGATAAAACTGTAACTATAAGAGCAATCTAGTTAGAAAAAGGTATCTCTGCCACAACTTGATACTTTTGCGTTGTGGGCTTGCTCTCGGGTGTGCCTTCCTCAAATTCCTTTCTCTGTACGAGGTATGCGAGTGAACCCTTTGTTATTTTAAAACGATATCCGAGACCTGCAGCGTAACACTGTATGTTTGTTGAGTTAGGTACACTATCGGCATCACGATCGGGTAGGTCGTTACATGAACCGGGAGTTGTATCAATCAACTTCGTTTGAGTTACGCCGTTTCCATAATTCACCGTAAGGAAAACATCAGTATTTGGCATTCCGTCAGGATTGAGAGATGTAGCTTTTTTATAACTCCATGCAAAAACCGGTGATTCAGCGCATGGGCCACTTTTGAATACGGACAGTGTAGACGAATCGTAGGTGATTTTTGAAAGATCGGTAAATTTGGTGCCATCAGCATTGACGTCCCCGTACCCGCGGACAAAGTCGCTTCCCTGTTTCTTGAATATTACTTGCATGACAGAGGTTGTTCCTTCAGATGCAAATGTATAATTTCCAAAGAGGACACCGTCAGTATAGGATCCGGCGAAAGTCCCAGTCGAGCTATCCTTTTCGAAATTCTTGAATGCGAGCGATCCAGAGACTAAGGAGGCGTCTTGGTTTTTAATATGTAATGTGTACAAGTCCTTTCCTGTAGTTGCTGTATAACAGCCTACGATAGTGTCACTTGGCTGGTTGGTTGTTGGCGAGATTGCGATCTTTTTGTGTGGCCATGCAAGTAACGCAATAATTGCGACTATAGCGATGACAAATACGATATGGGATGTTTTCATAGAGGTAAAAAATTTAATTATTAAGTTGCGCGCTTATATATGCCCGTGATTTGGGACCATAGACACCATCTGCAGTGAGTCCTACGGATGCTTGGTAGTTGATCAATGCCTGGCGAGTGATTGGGCCGAATGCCCCGTCGGCTGTTACTCGTGATGCAGTACCAATCCCTTTTTTGATCAAAAATTTTTGCAGGGTGACAACCTCGGGTCCTCGTGAACCAACCTTCAGTGTACCAGTTGAAGAACCAGATACCGTAGTGGTTACTGGCGCAACAATCTTTGCAAGTGCAGTTTTGATATCGTTTGGGAGCGTGGTTCCCTGCGCCTGTGCAGCAAGGAAATCTGATCTAAATTTTATTACGAGAAATTCCGCCAATTCATCCGAGTCGTTTACATCGTCAAGAATCGTATCAAGATATTCTATCTTATCTTTGATATTGAGTGTTTCAGTGATGCGTGGATAGGGATCCAGCGCTGTGCTATCTTCATCACGGATCTCAAAGTGCAAGTGTGGTGCGGTCGCTATTGCGTTGCCGGTGTGACCGACATATCCAATGATATCTCCTGCCTCAAGTACATCGCCTCGTTCAATATCTGCGATCTTGCTCAAATGCATGTAGGTAAAAGATTCACCCCCTGGGGCTGCCGTGGTAACAAAGTTCCCTGCACCTGTCCATATACCGGTCTGCATGACTACTGCATCGGTTGGAGACACGATGGGCGTGCCTTCGGGTGCCATAATATCAAGTCCTTCGTGCGCATGCCCTATGCGAGGATCGCCAAAGTTTTTCGTGAGGTTTTTTAGCGTCACACCAAAGAGTACGGGGATGGTGAGGTTTTCAACGCGGTCACTGTCCATGTCATCAATCTTGTTCTGTATATCGGTGGTATCGCGACGCCAGTCAGATATATCACGCCCAAAGCCCGCTCCGCCGTCATAATCTGTTTGCGCAGCGCGCGCAGAAAGAGGATGTATACATATCGCTATAATCAAAAAAGAAGTACTAAGAAAATGCCGTAGTGATGTAGTCATAGTGTATAGACTCTACCACAGGTGAAGTATTACTCGCAGCGTCTATTGACTTATAGTTTATTTGGAGTATCGTTGTGAAAAACCCCATTAACATATGAAAAGACTAGTAATCATGTGTCAGGGAAATTACACCCCTGGCATAAAAAACGCCCTTCCTACGGAAGAAGAAGTTCAGGTTGAAAAACTAAAACTTGAGTACGAACAACTCGGCAAGGTTGTCATTGCTGCCTGTGTAATGCCATGGGCAAAAGATACAGGAAACATCATTGCCAAACTTCTTCTTGGCCATTCTATTGACCACAGTGAAAAGATCGTGTGGTCGGATATTGTGACCAGGCAAAAGAAAGAAGAGGCGGATACAATGATTGTTGTTACGTGCAAAGATAATGCTCGTGGCCTAGCAAAGGATGCTTGTAAAGAGCTTAAAGGTTTCAATATCTTTAAGATTGACCACAAATTTTCCCCTACTGACATGCTGGTCTTTGAAGTAGATAACCCTACTCCAAGAATTAACCTCATCGAAATTGCAGTTGTGTAGATCTACAAATCTACTTCATTTATTTAAAAATCTATTGTTACAACAATAGGTTTTTTTGTTATTCAAAATAAAAACCCGATATAATATTATATCGGGTTTGGTTATCTCACCACTGCCATGTAAAATGAAGGTATGAAGCATTCTCGTCTCATTATACTCATCGTTTTTCTGATCGTTGCCAGTGCTGTTGGATGGGCTATTTGGTCGCCGTCTCAGACGACAGCCCCTGCCACTTCTATAATCCCTCCTCCAGAAGACGTACCGTTCTCATTGCCGACAAAAGCTGATACAGGACAGGTTTCCTATCGTGCACTCACACTCACTACTGATAAGCCTGGAAAGGAAATCGCTGATAGTGTTGGTATGGCCAATATGCAAGCAGTGTTTTTGATCAATCGTGTCGACGCTGGACACTTGAGCAAGGGTGCAGTAATGAGTATTCCTGACTCATTTGATGACCCTACAGCCTTCTCGTCATTCCCTGCTACTATTTCAGATCTTGCAGCAGTACCAAAGATCATGCTGGTCTCTCAGCGAGTCCAAGCATTTGGTATATATGAGCATGGTGAGCTAATACGATTTGGTCCAGTCAGTACTGGCAAAAAAACAACTCCGACACCCAGTAGGCTTTATTTCACCAACTGGAAAGGTAAGTTGGTTACGAGCACGGTGGACAATGAATGGATCATGCCCTGGTATTTCAATCTTGATAACAAAGAAGGTATTTCAATGCACCAACTTGAGTTGCCAGGCTATCCAGCGAGTCACGCCTGTATTCGTCTGACGGAAGACGATGCAAAGTTTATTTATGATTGGGCCGACCAATGGAAACTATCTGCTGATGATGTGGTGATTGCACATGGTACGCCAGTACTTGTCTTTGGTACATATGCATACGGCGTAGCCGCTCCGTGGAAGAACCTCCCTAGTGACCTTATGGCTGTCACGATTACTGCAGATGAGCTTACAAAAGCTTTGGAGCCGCATCTCGCGGAGATTGCACCTACTCCTTCTACTGAAGAATAATAAAAAGCGTTTTGTATAAAATACAAAACGCTTTTTTAAAACTGATTAGATATAGAGACCTACAGTATCGTGGAGTCTACTGGCGATATAATGATAATTGGATTCATTATCAATGTCTATATCAATGCTTAGCAGATGCTTTCTGATCAGAGACCCTGCGTTGAAGAATTCATACTTCTGGTCGAAGGTTCCTTTGATGCTGATATTAAATTCAGCTGCGCAGTCTTCGATTGCTATAATGTAATTTTCAATGCAAGGTATATCAATGGGTGCACCTTTACTCCTGTCACAATTCAATACAACATGTGAAATTATTCCAGCGTAGTCTTTCTGTAGACGCTTGGCAACAGTTGTCGGATGATCATGACAGAGTTCTAACTCCCGCTTATCAAGCTGTAAAATGATGGGCAGTGCATAGTGCTTTCTGAAATCATCAAGATCTCTTGGGTCGGGCCATGAACCAGTGATTTGGAGTGCATTGATATGTGAGTCTTTGCACCATTTCATCGCAAACAGTAGTTCCTGGTTAAGGTGCTGTGCATTTTGATAATCAACGTATTCGAGGCAGTTGATTACTGAAGAGCTGTTGATAGAAAGGGCCTTTTCAAGATCCTTATTTTTTACAGTCCCCGGGATAGTCTTTGTGGGATCTCCGTACAGCCTCTGATGGCTTGTAGTAGTCCGTATCAGTGGTTTTCCGATATAGCGGTATTTGGCGAGTGTTTCAACCGCTACTGCTATGGCTTGGGCATCAACGGTATTTCCCGTACCGATGTAGCGGCCTATTGGTGTGATTGTTGTCATGTTACAAGGTTTAGTTTCCCGTACCATACCACGACAATCTAAATCTATCAATCCTTTTTAATACTTTCTCATCACTCCTTTTACAACTGCAGTAATCTGTAGATCATGCTTTGGATAGATCGGTTTGAAGTCTTTGTTTGCAGGCTCAAGCCAGAAGTTGCCAGATGCATCCTTGCGGAGATATTTCATAGTGAATTCTCCATCTACTTGAGCAATGACTATATCTCCTACTTTTGCAGTACTGGTTCGCTCTGCAATGACCATGTCGCCATCGTCAATATGTGCATCAATCATCGATTTGCCATCTACCTCCAGAATATACGTTGATCCTTTCTTCTCTATAAGGTAGTCCTCAATGTTCATGCTGTCAGTGATCTCGTCAACTGATGCCGGGAAACCCGCTTTGACTGATCCGAGGAGGGGCACGCTATCAAAGAGATCTGTTGGGAGGAGTTTGCCGAGTTTGTCCTTGGTAACAATACCGGCGGCAATCATTTTTATCACGAGACGATTTACTGCATTCTTGGACTTGAACCCAAACAGTGTCGCCATTTCAGAGTACGTTGGCATGCGCTTGTTGGACTGATAAAAAGAAATAAGTTGTTGTTTGTAATCTGTTTGCATACTACAGAGATATAAATCGCAGTGCATGGACGAAATCGAAGAAACTCCATGATGACCGTGTTCGTGACTTCAGTATAGAACGCTGAAATCTGTTTGTATATGGATAGTGCGATACGGCAACAGTGCTGCGACGCTCCTGCTCGAGTCGGATGGACTGGAGACGTGCCATTTCTGCCTGGACGAGATCCTTGAAATAAGTGTTTTTCATATCAGAAGCCGAAATTAATTCCTGAAAACAATCGACCGAATGCACTCTTGTGTTCTTGCAACTTCATTTTCTGAAGTAATGATTTGTGTTTGCGAGACTCTTCGCTATAGCTTTCACCTCGCATGATCTTGCGATCAATCTTTTCATTTAATGCTCGCAGTTCCCGTTCGATTACTTTTGTATATTGTGTTCGTGTCATATACCAATCAGTATACGTGAACGAACGTTCACTCGTCAATCATTTCCCTGTGGATAACTATCAAACTATTGTTTCTCGTGTGCGAGTGCTATAGATAATGCTTCATTTGCGATGATACGTGCAGCATCAGGCTTGAAGAAGGCCTTTGCATGGGCTGACATTGCCTCATAGCGCTCCTTGCTCCCCAATATTGACTCTATCTCGTTTTGCAATACAGATGGTGTGAGATTTGCTTCCTCGATAACAACACATGCTCCAGTACGAACATAGTGATACGCATTCTTGCGTTGGTGGTCTCCATGAGCGATGGCATAGGGAATGAGAATGGATGGCTTGCCCCATGCTGCTATTTCAAACAGCGATGAACCAGATCGAGAGACGATGATATCGACTGCTCCCCCAAACATCTTGGTCTGCACGTCATTCATGAACTTGTATGGCTTGTAGCGGGTGCGTGTCGTGCTTTCTCCTAGACTGATACGAGCTTGTAATGTCATCTCATCGTAGTCCTTGTCCCCTGTCTGATGAATAACCTGGTATTTCTGCAAGAGCGCAGGAAGGATTTGCAGTACAGCATCATTGATGACTTTTGCTCCTTGTGATCCGCCCCAGACGCCGATTGTTGGCATGTCGTTTAGTTCGAAGTACGAGAGAGCACTTTCTCTGGCTGTGTGGTTGATAGACTTGCGCACCGGCTGACCAGTGATTGAAACTTTCTTTTCATCAAAATACTTTGCTGCCTCTGGAAATGAGAGTGCAATCTTTTGTGCAAATTTCCCTGACCATTTGCTGACGCGTCCTGGAACTGTATCGCTCTCGTGAATAATGACTGGTATGCGCAACAGCTTTGCTGCAATCAACACTGGAAAACTCGCATAGCCACCTTTTGAAATGATGACATCAGGATAGAGTTTGAAGACTTTAAAAATCGCACCAATCGTACCAAATATAGTCTTGAATATATCGATGAAGTTCTGCAATGAAAAATAAACACGGAGTTTCCCTGCAGTGATCGGAATGAATGTGATGAACTGCTCCTCGAGTATTTGCGCATTGAATGGTTTGTCCGCCATGTAGTAGAGCTTCATGGTGATGATGCGTTCTTCGTCGGCGATATGGTTGAGTTCTTCGGCAATGGCAATCAGCGGGTAAAAGTGTCCGCCAGTTCCCCCTCCGGTGAGTAAGATTTTCATTACTTCTATTTTAGCTATTTTCGCCTTGTGATACAAGCTATTTACTGCTATTGATTTATCTTTATATGTATGCTATAATATCTACAACTAAACTTTAAAAATTATGCTCTTTTTACGTCACGGTCATGCCACCAAACATAAGTTTGGTATTGATCTCCTTCGCCCCTTGTCTGAAGAAGGCATGGAAAAGGTTAAGAATATAGAATTCCCCATTGAATTTGGCGATGTAATAATGTCTCCCGCCATGCGCACAAGGGAGACAGCACATATTGCTTTATATCAACAAAACAAACGTCTTAAAATGAATAAAATAAGAGACGTACGTTTTTCTCCCAATCTGTATGCTCCGATTCTTCTACCAGAAATGGACGCCATGTATACAAAGCACGGTGACCATGTACTGGGATATTATGAAGATAAGGACATTGCAAACACCATGCAGATAATAACGATGGCAACAGATGAGGTAATGGGACTTAACGCAGAGGATACCTTGGTTGTTGCACATAGTGCAATCCTTAATTTTATCGCCCACCAAATATTTGGGTTTAAGGAGTTATTGGAGATAGATCTGGGAACTGCGGAAGGATTTTATGTTAAGAACGGCTGGGATAAGGAGAATTATGAAATCATACGATTCTAATCCTAAAAACAAATTACTATAAACCTGAAGATGAAAATTCTTCAGGTTTATTTTTTTACGGTAATGATTCCAGTATTCGTGTCTATCTCTACTGTATCTCCGTTTTTTAATATCTTGCTTGCAATTCCAGTGCCTACAATACAGGCGATATTCAATTCTCGTGCAGTGATTGCAGCATGGGAAAGTAGTCCACCGGTATCGGTGATGACGGCAGATGCTTTTGCAAGTACTGGCATGAGATCAGGATCCGTTGTTTCTGAAACAAGTATTTCGCCCTGATTCATTTTATTCATTTCTTCCTGCATGGCCTGAGGTGAAGCGTAGTTTCTGTTCATGACGAAAACAGTGCCCGTAATGATTTTGCCTTTACCATGAGCAACCATACCTTTTATTACCTCAGTGACTACCTCTGGTGTATCAAAAACTTTGATGAGTTCTTCTGCCTCACTTCCCTGGTAAATCTCATACCCTGATGACGTGTTTACAAAGATGTGACCTGACTTTCGATCAGATATGGTATTGTCTTGTATTTTTTTGCCATCAAAAAGATCGAGTAACTCTTTTTCCGTATGCCATTCAAGATCTGATTGTGAAATTCCAAATTGCTGAGACAGTTTCTCAATAGTAGTCGGTAAGTATCCTTCTTTATCAAAAAAGATAGGATTCAGTTCTGTGCGGATAACGTTCTTAAAATTCTGAACCAAATCAACAAGTTCTTGTGCTGAAGTG
Organism: uncultured Candidatus Saccharibacteria bacterium; assembly: GCA_964443635.1. Lineage (GTDB taxonomy): Bacteria > Patescibacteriota > Minisyncoccia > Phycocordibacterales > UBA9973 > UBA4124. The sequence goes on from CAYUDJ010000001.1 coordinate 26,069, forward strand.
TTTGTTTCAGATTCTTTAAAGGCTACATCCCAATACCGGTAATCAAAATATTCATACAGTCGACATACACGGCCCATTTTTTCAAACATTGCAATTACATCTTCTTTGGTAAGAATATCTTTTGCTTGGAATACAGGGATTTCTTTTTGTACCTGAGCTACAAGTGCTGTAAGTGTTACTATTACTTCCTTTGTCTTTTCTACGGTTCTCTCTGTGCCTTCCTTGTCCATATTGCGGACTACATCATGTGAGAGATAGACGGTGTTTTTACCATTTTTGTGGTATGTAACGGAGTCACCAATCGGGTTATAGTAATGTGCCACGATATCCTGGAATATAAAGGTAGTACCTTCGGATCCATAGTTATAGACGTAATCTGATTTTTTGAGATTTGGAACCATGTTAGATAATTTTTACTACTCCTGTATTTGCATCAACCTCGAGCGTGTCACCATCTTTAATAAGTTGGGTGGCAACCTTAGTACCAATAATACAGGGAATATTTAGCTCTCTGGATATGATTGCTGCGTGACAGGTGATACCTCCCTCGTTAGTTATTACAGCTCCAGCCTTTTTCATGAGCGGAACAAACTCGGGGCGAGTCATACTGGTAACAAGAATGTCCCCTTGCTGAAATCCTTTATTTTCATGAGGGTCAAGTATTACCCGGGCAATTCCCTTCACATTCCCTTTGCAAGCGATCTGTCCTTTTATACTGTCAGTTTTTTCTACTTTGTGTTCAATAAATTGAGTGAGTTCCTGGGTAGCGATATGTATATCACAATGCTCAGTTTTATAGGAATAATCTGGGTATGTTAAAAAAATACAACCGTTGCTTCGCTGCTCGATCTCATTTTTATTTTCTGAAAGATAGGTAACACCTTTCATATATTCATGCATTAAAACAAGGGGTGCTATTTTTATATCGACACCGGCTCTTTCGAGCATTACTACTGACAATTCTGCAAACATTGTTTGCATCTGAGCGATAGGGTCTTTACGAAGATCGCGCATGTGCATCACTAGTTGCGCAAATTGAGCGATACTTCTTGAATCAGTGTCGAGTGTCTCAAGCCAGAGCAGTTGCTTGCGCATCTTCTCTTCTGAAGATATACGAAGATCTTCGTACTCTTTTTCCTTTTCAGGTAAATTTTGGCTGATATCTTCGAGTGCGCTGGATATGTCTGAATCGCTTTTTGTCCAAAAATAATCAGTGAATATAAATTTTGCCTTACGAATTTTGTTTAGAGAATTACCAGTGACTACTTCAAGGAGCTTCTTTAGTCGTCGGCCTTCGAAGGAGATAAATACATTTTCTATTGCCTGTTTCCAAATCGTATCAAGTGTAGCTTTATGCGCCGGGCCTATAACTGAAAGAATTTTCTCATAATCCACATTTTCAATATAGAGCGTTTCGTTCGCCATTGCCAAAAATAATTCGTTTACTTTCTTTGCATAGTTTTGCAAGTCAGTATCTGACAAGTCTGCTAGGTTTTTATCAGTAAATTCATCGTAGAGTGCCTGAACATTTTTTTCAAAAGAAAAATAGCCTTGCTCTAATTCTTTGATAGATGTTTCTTGATTAAAATAGTGTCTAAACTTATCCAGAGCAATCGCAATGTATTCCTTTTCATTGAGAGCAAGATAGGTAGTGCGGTCTTTCGTTATACAAAAGATATGCAACGGGTGCACTTTCTCATGCCATGTGACTATCATGAATAAAGGTGAAAGTGGTGCTTGCAATGAAAAAACAGGATCTTCTCCAATAATGCTTTTGAATTCTTCAATAAGTTTGTATGACATATGTTATAAAATTTTAACTATTCCAGTATTCGCATCTAGTTCCACCATATCTCCATCCCTGAGTACTTTTGTAGCATTCTTTGTGCCAATGATACAGGGTTTTTTCATTTCTCGAGAAACGATTGCTGCATGACAAGTGATACCTCCTTCGTCAGTAATGATACCCTTTGCCATGCGCATCAGTGGAACGAATTCAGGGCGGGTCATACCAGTCACCAATATATCCCCTTCTTCCATTTTGTGCGAGTCATTGTATGGATCAATGATAATCTTGACCTTTCCTGTCACGAGGCCTTTGGAGCCGATATTTCCTTTGATTTCGCGTATATCGCTGCCTATTGCGAGACCATGCTGAGTCGTAAACAGATGCTCCATCTTTGTTTTGTTTGTATCCGCATCGTACTCTACGTATACCTCACCATCATCATAGTTTATAAAAAGTGCAAATCCGCCAGTCTGTCTTTTCTCAAGGTCTGTCTGAATGGATGAGATAAATGCAGGACCCTTAAGCATTTCTTCAAACGTAGCAAAATCAAGAAGTGAGACTGGTATGGAGAGTTCTTCACTAACTATCTTTACGTATCGATATATGGCTGTAATGGTCATACTCAATGTGTCACGTAATGAATCGCGAAGCTTAATGATGTGTTTTGTATAGACAGCGAGCCTCTGCTCCTCTGCTGAAAGTGTTTCAAGCCATGCCGCATAGGCTGACTGCTTTGCTTGAAGTTCCTCTGCTATTTCCTGTCGGATATGGGCCCTATCCTCGGCGGTTGCATACTGAAGATATTCTTCCTGTACTTTCTTCTTTGCAGTTGCATGATCAAGTGATCCACCAAATCCTGCATAGAAATATTGTGTTTGCGTTGTGAGATCATCAAGTGATACATCACGATCAACCATATCAAATACTTTCAATGCACTGCGCTTATCAAATGAGAGACTTGCAGGCAAGGTCAGTGTCTCCCATATCTCGTCAAGTCGTTCATTGCTGATACTACTCCCTGCTTCAGCAAGCATGCTTTTCACGAACTCTTTCTCAAAACCAAATGCATACCAACCATTGCAGTTCGTGTATCCTTCTGCGTCATTGATAGCTTGCAGGCTCTCTGCAATTTCTACAGCAGGCATTGCTTTGATGCGTTCTTCTGTGAGCTCTCGATACAGCGTTTCAATCTGAGCAACATATGCTTGGCGCCCCTCTTCAAGTTCTGTAATCACTGACTGATCATTCCAGTATTTCAAAAACACTTCTCGTGAGATTGAGTTGAAATGAGTCTCGGTCACCCAGTACGTACTACTTGTGCCTTTTGCAACGGAAAAAGAAATACACGGTATTGTTGTCTCAAACCATTTCTCAAAGTATTTCTTTTGAGTCCAGGCGAGCGAGTTGTTGAGGATGGTGAAGTTATGAACGCCATTAAAAAGTGTCTGGTCTCCGACTTTGGATTTGTAGAGTTCGAATAGGTTTTCGGCGACTTTTTGCATGGCTATTTCCCAATTATAGTCACAGTTCCGTTATCAGCATCTACTTCAACCACATCACCATCTTTAAGAATTTTTGTTGCTCGCTTGGTTCCGATAACACATGGCTTCTTGAGCTCTCGAGCAATAATTGCCGCGTGGCAAGTAATACCTCCTTCGTCAGTGATAAATGCCGAAGCCTTTTTCATCGCAGGTACGTATTCAGGACGAGTCATTGATGCGACAAGAATTTCGCCATCCTTAAAGTTATCAATCGCTTCGAGTGAAAGACAGACACGGATTACCCCGGTGACTTTTCCAGCAAAAGCTGCTTGTCCGTGGAGTATAGTCACGTCTTCATCAATTACTTCTGAGAATTGATCAATGAATTCTTGTGCTTGTGAGCCCGTGAGTATTGTTCTTTGTAAAGTTTTTGGAGCGTAGTCAACAAAGAGTTTTGCGCGTTCAACGAGCTCATTTTGGAACGATGGATCAGTAGTCTTTTCAACCTCTTCGGGTAAAAGGAATTTGATTGACTCTTCAGATATATTGAGTTTTCGAGCCAGCGCATCCAATACGGGTTGGCTGTAGTAAATACTCGAGAGTATGTTTGCTTTGCGTTCATCTTGCCATGAGAACAAATGCGATAGGATTTCAGTGAAATCGTGTCGTCCCCCATTCTCTATTGTTTCGATATGCTCAGTTTTATTTTTTTGAGCCAGCTCTTTGATGAAATCAATGGAGATCGTGTTGCGACCTAAGTACGAACTTTGTATCCAGGCATATTCTTTTTCAAATGCTTGCAATATCTCCTGCTCACTTTTTCCTGAATCAAACAATTCTTGAGCATACAATTCAGCTTTACGTAGGAAGGACATTTCTGATGGTTTGATAGTCTGCGGATCAATCTTGTATTCCTGCTTTAATTTCTGCTCAGCAACATATGAGGCGCATTCTACGATGTGCGCAATCCCACCACTCGCCCACAATCTGTCCACCTGTTTTTTCAAAAGATCCTTCAGTTCATCGACAGAAAGCTGGTCCAAATCGGCCTCTTTGTATACAGCACCCAGTACCGCTTCTTGGTATGTATTTCTGTATTCAGTTATCAGTTTTTGGATATCGTCCAAGTTTTGTACTTTATTCCAAAATATTTCGCCGAGTTGTTGGTAGTCGTTCTTGTCGTAATGCCACTCTACATTTTTGCTGTGTGAAATACAGAGGAAGTGTTTATACGATAGATTCCATGGAAGTTTGAAGCCAGAAAGTGTTGCGACACTGCTGATGAAAAATGGATATGCGTTAAAACGTTGTACATCCCAATCAATATCCTTCAGCTGATCTACTAGAGATGTGCTTTTAGTAAGGATTTTGACGATTCCGTTATCCGCATCCACTTCTACCTCATCGCCATCGTTCAAAATCTTCGTGATATCTTTTATGGCAATAATACAAGGCTTGTTCAACTCGCGCGAAACAATCGCTGCATGACTGGTGATACCACCCCTTCCTGTGAGAATCGCGGCAGCCATTCGCATAAGGGGCACGAATGTTGGAGATGTTTCTACAGCAACAAGGATTTCTCCTTCTTTAAAGTTCTCGAATTCCTTTGCTGAATTAATGATTCGTACTTTTGCAGTTACTTTGCCCTTTGAAGCACCGATCCCTCTGAGCTCTGTGGTTTGGTCATTTTTATGAGTGTCGATGTAGAGATCATAGACGATAGAATACTCCTTATCCTTTGCGGTCAGGATCGTTTCTACGCCATGAGTATCAACCACACAAAAGAACGGGTTCTTTCTTTCCATGACTTCATCTTTGTTTGCAATGTTCTCGTCAGGATTTTTAACAAGTTTTTGCAACTCTTGAGGTGTAAGGAGGAGGACATCTGAAAATTCTAAACCATTAACTTTTCCAATAGTTGTGAAAATGCTATGCATTCGTTCAGCCATCATCATCTCGAGCATTGTTGCTTGTGCTCTGTAGTACGCAGCATTGACTGATACTGCTACCAATCCATCGCATTCATCAATATTGTTTTTGTACATTCGGTCAATATAGTTCTTCTCTACGACATTGTTGATTTCTTCAGCAAGTCTTTTCTGTGCGTACTCTATGTCGATAGGATCCCCGGCCCACTTGCTGATACGTGCCCATGAGAACTTCTTGAGATAGACAGCTATTGTATCCTTGAGTTCAGTGTCAGAGTCAATACGAGATACGAGTTCAGTCACTGAATGATCTGGGTATTTCTCGACATACTGCTCAGCAATGCGACGCATTGCTGCAACTTCTTCTTCAATCCATGATTCGCGTAAATAGGGATGAACTTTTTCAAACAGATCGGCTTCTGTTGATACAACGCCCATCTTCTTTGCAAGAGGTGAAATCTGGTTACCGATGACAGTGGTAGCAGTCCAAAAACCAATAAATTCTTGGTAGTTCTTAAACAGAGATTCAAAGTTAGTAAGGATGTAATCGTCATCTTTTTGAAGAGTAGTAATTATTTCTTTGAATAACTTGCTGCCCTCAGCGTCAGTTCTTAATGCCAAATCTTTTAGCTTTTCTCCTTTGTAGAGCTTTTCCAAATAGGCATTCAAGTTATTGAACGTCTTGATATCGTGAAATGCGTATCCATCAATCGTGAAAATTCCACCAAGATCGCAATTTTCTGTTATCCGCTTTACAACAGATGCATCACTCCAATGAGTAAACAAAGACCATATCAATGGAGATTGCACCCAGCGACCATCTTCGATCCAAAGATCTTTATTCAAAATACGTAAATCTCGCAACAAATCATTGGTGCTGATAATCCTTACTATCCCATTATCTGCATCAACTTCAACGATGTCCCCATCCTTCAGGAGTGCAGTCGCAAATTTTGTTCCAATAACACAAGGCTTATTGAGCTCGCGAGCAACAATAGCGGCATGGCATGTGATACCACCTTCATCGGTAATGATTGCAGCGGCTTTTTTCATGGCAGGGACGAACTCAGGAGTCGTCATTGCAGAGACAATAATGTCGCCTTCCTGGGCTTCATCAATCTGCTCTTTGCGTTTGAGAATGCGTACAACGCCCTTTGCATAACCTTTGTTACCAGCTTGCCCAACAAGTGTCGTCGCATCTGTTGGAGGAGTTTCAATTTCAAATACATAATCATTGTGCAAAGCTCGGTATTCAGAAAGTGAACCGACAAAGAGTTCACTGCCATTCATGATGGATGCGCGCTTTCGGGCTTGGAGGATTTCTTTTGCAGGAGGATTGTCTATTTCATTAAAAAGTATGGTGCTTTCCAACCCCTTGAGTTCAGGATATATCTTTTGGAGACTGAGACGAATCATGTCGTCACTTGTGCCAAAGTAGCTATCCACATCACGGATCTTGAGTGCGCGTGTGCGTAGATCTGCTGGGGTGCGCTCATCCACACCAGAGTAGTACATGAAATCAAAAGCATACATGTAGTCATATACTTTCCGCATGAAATCTTTAAGTTCTTCTTTTGTAGTAACAAATTTCTTGTCCCAGTATTGTTTGATATCAGCAAGTTCACGCTCATGCTGGTCGAGCATATTGGGAATAAATGAAGGCTCTGCTTGTATCTTGACCTGCAACGTATCGAGAATCTATGGTGTCGCACTAGTATTTTCCCATACTTCAATAACACCATCGTTCATATAGAAAAGTACTGGTGGGACGTTCGGGTTTTGTGGGCCACCGTAGCGTACGAACTTGTTGAGAACTGTTTCGTACCAACCTTCCTCGATCATATAGGTGTAGTCACGCGTGTATTCCTTGATGAATTTGATTGAAGTATCTTCTACGAGAGCAGTAAGTGTGGTAATCGGTCGGCTCTGCACCACATAGAACTTCCCTGCTTCAAATGCCCATTCGATATCGCATGGAAAGCCGTAGTGACGCTCAATGGTCATGATGATATTAGAAAATTCATGGATCTCGTCTTCGGTCAGTACCTGAGATGCTGCCTTTGCATCATCAAGGTTAATCCATTCATTCCCTCCTCCCTGTTTTCGATACATCGCGCGGGTCTGGTTTGAAACGTTGATATCGATGATGCGGCGTGGCTCTTTCTCAACAACATAACTGTCAGGAGTTACTGAGCCGGATACGATCGCTTCTCCGAGTCCAAATCCAGCCTCAATGATGAGTTGGTTGCGATCTTCGGTAACCGGGTGCACAGAGAATGCAATACCGGACACTTCTGAGTTCACCATTTTCTGAACGACAACAGCAACGGAGATTTTCGTGGTGTGAAGTCCTTTTTCAAAGCGATAAAAGATTGCACGAGGAGTAAACAATGATGCCCAGCAATGCTGAACCTTTTCAAGAAGAGTATCTTTGGTTGTGTTGAGGTAGCTGTCGAGTTGTCCTGCCCATGCGTGATCAGCACCGTCTTCTGCCGTCGCACTTGATCGCACTGCGACGAATTCACTGTCGAGTGCTGCAAACTGTGTCTCGATGTCAGCTGCAATGTCGGCTGGCATGTTTGCATGCTTGATGAGTCCTTGGATCTGTTCTGATGCTCCATCAATACTGTGCACTGCCTTGTGATCAACTGCATCCAAAATAGCGTCAATCTCCTGGAGGAGCCCTGCCTTGTGGAGGAATTCATCAAATGTAGTAGAGAGGACGACGAAGCCGTCTGGTACCGGGATGCCGGCATTCATCATTTCACCCAGAGAGGCGCCTTTACCGCCGGCGATGAGCGAATCACCTTTGTTTAATTGACTAAATTTCCTGGTCAACTCCATATGACACCCATTATACCTTTTTTTCGTATCTTGACACGTTCAGTATTATCCCCACCGCAGCCAAGGCAATAGCAAGTGAGCTTCCTCCGTGACTGATGAATACGAGCGGCACACCGGTCAGTGGGAAGAGTCCAACCAGAGATGCAATATTGAGGAATGACTGCGCCAATATGAGTGAGATAATACCTACTACGAGATATCGTGAAAATGCATCTGGTGCGCGTATAGCAATCTTGTATCCACGGACTGCGAGGAATACGTACAGGATAACGAGGATCGTACTACCGAGGAATCCAAACTCTTCACCAAATACTGCGAATACTGAATCTCCTTGTGGCTCAGGCAGGTAGTTGAACTTCTGAACACTCTGCCCCAGTCCCCGACCAAAATATCCACCGGATCCAACAGCGATGAGTGACTGCTGGAGCTGGTATGACGCGCCTCGTGGGTCGCTCGATGGGTTGAGATATGTTGTGAGACGATCACGGACATATGGACGGAAAAAGACGACTGCAGCAAAACCGACGATACCGATACCGATGACAATCAAGATCTTCTTCCAGGCGACTCCAGATACAAACAACATGCCGCATGATGCAACGGTGATCAGAATCAAGCTCTTTGTATCAGGTTGACGAAGCAAGACTGCCGCAACAATGCCGAGCAATACGATCAATGGTGCGATCTTGTATTTCACTTCTTCCTTTTTCTTGTGCGTCCATGCAAGCCATGAGGAAAGGTATATAACGAATCCAATTTTCAAGAGTTCTGCCGGTTGAAATGATAATGGTCCAATAGAGAGCCATCGGCGAGCTCCGCCATGGGAGAATCCGAGGTGTGGGATGAATACTGCTGCGGTGAGGATGAGGCTGGCGATGAATATATAAAAAGCGTGCTTTCTCCAAAACATGTACGGAATCTTTGTTGTCAGCCACAGGGCAAGTAGACCCCCGACGTAGCCAAATACTATTTGGTTGAAGAGAACGCCATAGAACTTGGTCTCGCTCTTTGCAAGAATACCAAGACTTGCCGAGACAAAAGACAACAGGCCGATTGTACTGATCAATATGACAATACCAAAGAAATATCGATCAAATGGTTTAAGAGGTTGCTTGGTGGCAGTTGGCATTGGATAAATGTATTAGCTAATGAGTGCGATGACAACGCCCATGATTGCGCAAATAACAGAGACGACCCAATATCTCATGACAACCTTTTCTTTTGACCAGCCAAGTGCGGCAAAATGATGATGTAATGGTGCTATTTTAAATATTCGACGCTTGCCACAGTATTTGTATGAAAATATTTGAAGAAATGATGACGCACTTGATACGAGGAGTGGAAGTGCAATAAGTGGCAGTATCAGTACTGTATCAGTGAGAAATGCAACAACGGTCAATACAACGAGAAGTCCCATCATACCTGTTTCACCCATATAAAATCGTGCAGGAGGAATATTGAACCACAAGAATGCGAGTATCGCACCTGAGATGACACCACAGAGCGCCGCAATATCGATTTGGGATTTGCCGAATGCGATGGCTGCATATGCAGCAAAAATGATTGCGAGTACCCCACCTGCAAGTCCGTCCATGCCGTCAATAACTCCACCGGAAAATACTGCAATTAACACAACAATGAAAAATGGGATGAACAGAACACCAAGAGGAAGCACAAGTGAAGAAAACGGAATCGCAATACTGGTGACCCCTAGTTTTGCATAGAACCAATATCCAATGACAAGACCAAGTACGAGAATGAGAATAATTTTGACGTACCGAAACATGATATCGCGATCATATTTCTTTTTCACCACAGCTTTGCCCCTGATCTCAAAGATATCGTCGATGAGACCGAGAAAGCTTGCGAGCAAGAAACTTGCCAAGGGCACAAGTGTCTGGCTACGGCTGTAGAAGTCGAGCTTTGTAGTGAGATCTGACGGAACTACCTTTGAAATAATCCACATGATGGAAATTGTGATGACAACAGCAAGCCAGATGAGAATGCCGCCTACTCGCGGCGTGGAAACTTCGGCCTCGCCATTGTGAATCTTTGCAAAGTCAGTATTGGTAATAGTTTCGTTTACTGCACGATTCTGCTTTTTCCAGAGCTTGCGTCGATACATAAATCCAGTAAGTCGTGGAGTGATAGCAATACCTATCATAAAGGCAAGGATTGTCGGCAGGAAAATTTTGATTGCGTTTTCTATCATGCAGTTTGAAGTGTTGTTACTGGTTCATCTTTTTTGCCAAGGAGTGCGTCTATTTTTTGCTTTGTTTCAGTATATTGGGGCAATTCTTCGATTGAACTCACCCCATATGACTGCAGGAGCTCAAGTGTTGGAGTATATGCAAGCGTTCTGCCCGCAGTTGTTGCCTTAATGAGTCCACGCATCTGGAGTGCGCGGATACTATATGCAGAGTTGACCCCACGGATAAACTCGATCTCAGTTTTGGTAGCACCGCTATGATAGGCAATGATTGCGAGCACTTCGGCACTAGCTTTTGAAAGATCCTTGGAGAGTTCTTCTTTACGAATGGTTTCAATCAGTGCTGTATGCTCAGGACGGATAACGAGTGCAACTTCCCTTTCATCTTTGACGAGCATGTATGCGTGTCCTTCGAGAGTTGCACCAAGCTCCGTTACAGCAGCTTGTATGTCTTCAGATGAAACATTCAGGCGTTTTGCAAGCGAAGAAATACTCTGCGGCTCGGCGGTGGCAAAAAGGATTGCTTGGAGTTGTAATGTGGTGTTAGACATAGGATTCTTCGGCAGATTCTAGGTTTGGGATAATCGGCACTTCATCATTTTTCTGAAGCGTGATATCACTGAACAAGTTTTCTTGTTCAGCGGCGACCAGTCCTCTGCGTACCAGCTCTAGCATACCAAGAAATGACACAATCGTGTAGACGCGTTGGCTTTTTTCATCAGCGTCGGGCGACTGTACGCGGATTGCATTGAACGAATACTGCATCGCGCGCTCCATACGCTCGGTTAGTGTCGCAAGCACATCAGATATTGAAATGGTCTTGAATACTCGTGCCTCAGGTTTTGAAGCAACCGGTACAGGTATTCGTGCAAGGGTTGCATCAATAAGTCCTGGTAATATATCTGCTGTGATCTTCGGGTCAGGCGCAAACACAGGTGTATTTTGTCGCGCTATACCTCCGAGAGCTATCTTCTTGCCGTATGTGCGGACGAGTTCACCTGATATATGAGAAATAATAGAGTACAGTGCAACACGTCGTTCGAGATCGGTAATACTTTCAGACTCTTCGGTAGTAAGTTCAAGATTTGGCAGGAGGGATCGTGCTTTTATTAAAATAAGTGTTGCCGCAACCGACAAGAAATTTGCAACCATATCAGGTCGCATGCCTTTTGCCTGAATGTATGAGACGAAGTCGTCGGTGACGGCTGTAAGGGATACATCGCTTACAAAGAGTTTGCGTTTTTCGATCAACTCTAACAAGACCTCAATTGGTCCTTCGAACTGTTCGTGTTTTATGAGAAATGTCGTATCAGTTTCCATGAATTCATACAGTATACCCCAAAATGTGAAACGGGTATTCTTCTAGAAGAATACCCGGGGGCGAATGTGATATGAAATTGTTTAAAAATGAACGAAAAGGAACAATAATAATGAAGGAAAGAATGGGGTGATATCTAAAAAGTTTTAGATATCGGGGGGTGTATACATATAAAGAATATATGTATACAAAATAAAAAGTGCACGATGGTCCTGACGAATGTCAGATAAATACATTATGTGCAGACCAATTTGAGGGCTTGTAGTGCCGTGAATATGATGTGCATTTGCAGTGATCATATTCCCTTTTGGTTTGCTCATTTGAAATGAACGTTTGTGAATAGAGAAACTATCTACTCACACCATATAGACGGCTGATACGGGGATATATTACAAAAAAACCAGGACTTTCTTATGAAATTTCGTCCTTCTTGTACACCCCGTAGACCCTCAATTCTTCTGTCAGAGGGGTTATGGCATCAATGGCAGCATAAAATTGGGCTACTGTGTCAAATTCGACATCCATATAAAAACAATATTTCCAGTCACTACCTGCGAGCGGAAATGATTGCAATTTGCTCAAGTTTATATCCGCTCCTGCAACTACGGTGAGCACCTTGGCGAGGATTCCCTTTGAATGATCGGTATGAAAATATACTGATGCTTTGTTGGCATCAGCGGGGATCTCGTGTAGTCCATTCTTTTGTTGTAGGACAAGGAATCTCGTATAGTTATTTTTATATGTTTCGATATTTGGGTTAATAATATCAAGGCCGTAGAGATCGGCGGCTCGTTTACTTGCGATCACTGCAATATGAGTACTTTTATGCTGGTGAATATGTCTTGCACTCATGGCAGTATCCTCAGACTCTACCAATTTCCAGGGGTGTTTGTTGAGGAAATCAAGACACTGCAAAAGGGCCATTGGATGAGAATGCACTTCACGGATGTCTTCCCGTTTAACCCCTGGATTGACCATCAGGTTTTGATGGATCGGGAGATAGACTTCGCCGACGATTCTCAGGTCGCTTTTTTGCAATAAATTATAATTAGGCAAAATACTGCCAGCAATTGAGTTTTCAATGGCCATAACTGCCCCATCGCTTATAGTAGTATCCCCCGCCACCTTTACGACTTCTTGGAAATTTGAGCAGAATACGAGCTCAATATGTTCTCCAAAGAATCTTTTTGCTGCCTCTTCATGAAAAGATCCTTCAAGTCCTTGTATCGCGATTCTTTGGCTCATAGATTACTCTGACAAAAGTTGATCGATACGGTTGATGTCTCGCGGGAAAGCCGTCGCTTCTTTAATATTTGGGAGTCCGAGAAAGCGCGCAGTCAGACGCTCAAGTCCCATGCCGAGTCCTCCGTGTGGTGGAAGTCCGTATTTAAATGCCTGCAAATAAAATGAGAATTTTTCAGGATCAAGACCTTTCCATTTCATTTTCTCAACCAACTCTTCATAGCGGTGTTCGCGCTGGTTTCCAGAAATAAGCTCAAGACCTCTGAACAACAAGTCATAGCACTTTGTTCGGCCTTCAACAGCGGGGTCATCCATTGCGTAAAATGGGCGCTTGGTTCGAGGATAGTTTGTAATAAAGATGAAGTCTGAGTTAAATTCTTTCTTGGCATATTCACAGAGCCATCGTTCATGTTCTGGGTCAAGATCTGGTTCCTGTGTGCAATCCACACCTGTTTCTTTAGTAATAAGAACTTGGGCATCTGTGAGCTTCATTGAAGGGAACATATCGCCATCTGGAATCAATGGGAATGTCGCACCAATGAGTTCAAACTCCTTTGTGCATGTTTTTTTGAGGTGCTCAGTCACATGCCGAAGTAGGCGTGTTTCAAGCTTCATCACATCCTCAGGTCCTTCGATAAATCCCATCTCAAGGTCGAGTGATGTGTATTCGTTGAGGTGACGAGCGGTCGCATGCTTTTCCGCACGAAATACATTCGTAACAGTAAATACACGTTCAAATACTCCAACCATCATTTGTTTGTAGAGCTGTGGACTTGTTGCAAGAAATGCCTGTTTGCCATAGAAGTAATCAAATTTAAATACTTCGGTACCTCCTTCTGCATCACCTCCTACGATTGCCGGTGCACGGAATTCAGTAAAGTTTTCTTGGGTAAGAAACTCTCGGAAAGCATGCAGGATGTGGTGTTGCACCTTAAATATAGCTTTTTCTTTTGGGCGACGAAGTGTGAATGGTCGGTAGTCGAGCAAGGTATCAAGGTTGAGCTCTGCATCAAGAGCAAAAGGCAATTCCTTTGCTTGGCTCAAAATAGTGATCGCGGTGACTTCAAGCTCAATATCGCCATTTTGTTTGTCAGCGACAATATTGCGTTCAGGGCGCTTGTTGACGATACCTTCTACTTGCACCACTGACTCAGGACGAGCTGTCTTTGCAATCTCGATGACCTCTGCACGGTTTGGTAGCACAACACCCTGGATCATGCCGCTCATGTCACGGAAGTCAAAAAAGACCATTTTGCCCTGGTCGCGACGGACATCAACCCATCCTTTCAAAAGAATCGTCTCCCCTGCGTGTTTTCCTGCATCTCCAATATATGTTCTGTTCATAGTTTCCTCATTCTACTAGAAAACAGGTAAGAAAAAAAGCCCCGACATATATCAGAGCTTCAAGAGAAATGGGGTTCATCATAACAGAATTGGTTGACCAATATTGTTGACTCTCTACCCATTCTCCAAGCAGTTGCTACCGGCATCTCGATGAGCTGTGCTGGCAGCGCTGGCTTGATCGTCAGTACCCTGGTGTCAGGATTGTTGTATTCGACAAGCACTTCTCCGCGTTTGAGAGGAAGCGGCTCATGAACCAAAAAGAATTCAAATATTTCTGCATAGTCACCTAATAAGACGAACGCATGAATGAGAACTCGTTTTTCAAAATCCGTCAGTGTCTTGCGTTGGATCAGGTTGTGTTCTGGATCTGTTTCGCAGTAATACTGGGAAGCGACAATCTGGCCATTGATCATTGTCCACGCAGTTTCTGCGGCAGTGGCGATCACGGTGTCGTCGGCGCATGGGCTGATTGTCAGCACACGGACCGCTGGATCAGTACGACCTACGAGCAGTTCCCCTGTTTCGAGGTGAAAATGGCTGTGTGTGCGCCGCAATCCAAACAGTCTGATCTGGTTGTTGTATTTTTTGAAAAAACGCAACAGCTCATCCACAATCGTTTGCTCAGGTACACTGAGCTGGAGCGAAGTATTTTTCATATTCGTTGTTTTTTGAGGGTTAGGAAACGTTTTACTGAACGTACTCCTTTTTTAGGGAGGCGTCAATAAAAAAAGCCCGGAGTGTTTCCGGGCTTCAATCTAAAAAGAAGTGCTATTTTGTCCGCTCTTTAATTATTAAGAAATTAGTATCATCACAAGCGTGATCGTATAACTTTGAAAGTCTTTCTAATAACTGATCAGTATGTTTTTTATACTGTTCAATTATTTATATCCAAAATGCCTGGATGAATCTTTGGGTATTGAATGTCTTGAATGATTCTTTCCTCCAGAGTTCAAAGGCATATGTCAGGAGCTGATCTGAAATAGGTAAGAAGTGTTTTTTGAAGTCGTTGTTGATTGATCCAACATTCATTTTCTGATACCCCAGTTCTTGCGCTATCTTTGCTTTCTCGTATGAGACTTGAAGTCCGAGGTTTGTGTATCCGCGGAGTGTCTTGTTGAAGCCGCTCAGGCAGTATGTGACGCCATGTCTGATACCAATAGAATATGCCACTAGTGCAGGTCCATCGTATGCTGCTATACCGAAATACTGAGCGTCGTTGAACAATTCCAAAAACCGTTGGTCATTGGATGTCCGGTCAGTAAACTTTTCACTCACTGCCGCACGTTGTTGCGCCCATGTCCTCCAGAATTCCTTCAGGTCATGTGTAGGAATATTTTCAAAAGGCTTGAAAACAAGATGGGTATTTTGTCGGAGTGCCTGGTTATAGTGCTTTCTGATTCGCGTATCTTTTAGATTCACAAATGCATCGATATCCATGACAACTTCTACATCTTCAAGACTGTCTTCTTTACGAGAATTTTCTACTAATAAATTATATGCAATGAATTGTGGATTAAACTGTTTTGTGAGTTCTGAGATAACCTCGCTGGGATACAAAGTAAACAATAACCGTAGTTCGTTATGTTTTGTCTTGTGGATGAAGAAATAAGTTCTATTTTCATTTGTAATGCTATAAAATTCTATCCCTATATTGTTCAAGAAGTTATGCATTACCTGTGGCTGGGTAAAGAACATCTGTGGGAGGTCTGAATTTCCGACCGCTGCCACTATTTTTTCGTACGAATCAAGTCTGGATATATTACTCATGTCTAACAATTCGATCTGTAAATTCCTTAATAAAGAAATCTGAACCTTTTTCTCTTACCATTTCTATCGCTTCTTTATATCCGGGTGACATTTCTTGTGAATAATAAGCCTCTATTTCGGATTGTTGTTCTATTGAGAATAAGCTTGGAATAATTTTAAGTAATACAGCAAAAACAATAAGGTGGTATTGTGTTGCAGGTAGAAAGTCTTTATATGTTTCGAATATGTACTCCCAATATCTTTTTGTTGAAAACCCTATCTCTTTTCTAGGAGAAGCTGCAAACCTATGAATAATTTCATGAATAATGGTGTCTAGTAGTATTGTATCTCTAAATCTGTCGCCATCTCTAGTATAAATATTTAACATTAGCGGCACTGACATTGCGCCTAGTCTGCCCTTGCCGTATAGATAAAATTCATAATCATATCCAGGATTTACCCCAAGGGTTCCTATCAATGCTTTAATTACCCTGTCTTCATTGTTAAATTTCTCCCATAGGCTTTCAACTTTTTCCGTATCCTCAGCAACTTGATCAACAGATGGATATGAAAAATTACTTTCTAGAGAGAGTTTCCTGTAATAACCATCTAATGGAAAAGCGTATAGTATATGTACTTTTGGTATGTATTGATTCATATTATTTTTTTATAGCCACTATACTAATAATGTGCCAATGTTTCATATCCTGAAGATTGTTAATTTGTGCCCAGCCAAATGTATCTTCAAATTCTCGTTCCCCAACAAAACGTATCTCAAGATCAGAAAAATAATCTTTTACTTTTTTGATAGTAAGAAAGGTTTTGGTTGATTCAGGAATGTTCCATCCGTCTCTCTCGCCAAAGAAGTTGCCACAAAAAATGCCTCCGGGTTTCAACGACTTTAGTATTTTAAAAAGAACCGCTTCAAAATCCGTAGGTGGAATATGCGATAAAATGTGCGTTGCAACAGCCAAAGAAAAAGTATTTTCACTAATTTCTGTCTGTTGGATGGTGTCTTGAATGAAATTAAAATCCGGGTTGATTATTTTATTTGCAAGCTCTCTCGAGGCCTCGCTACTATCGATTGCTGTTACCTGAAATCCTTTTTCTAGTAAAAACATGCTCTCAATCAAATGCCCTGCTCCTACATCAAGCGCCTTTCCTTTATCAGGTAAATATTTTTCAACTACAACACGAAGTAACTTTGCCGGGAGTGCGTCCTTGGCAAGCTCATAATATTTTTTCCAAAAGCTGTTTGAGTTTCTGTCCATGATCTTGTACATACTAGTTTGCCACAAAACCATTGAAAACAAAAGGTTTTATAATTTTCTGGGATTGCGTTTTATGAGATTTCGTTATATACTACTGGTATTAAAGAGGATAAATAAAAAAGCGGTCGTTTTGACCGCTTTTTTATTTGTTTGTATAGGGTTTATTACATCAACCCAACTGCTTCATACACACTACTCAGCTTCTCCATCGCAATATTATTTGCTTTCATTGCACCCTGGAGGAGGATTTCCTGTACGAGCTTTGGATTATCTTCGTATTGTTTGCGGCGGGCACGCATTGGAGTGACAAATGCAATGATATCCTTGATAAGGAGTTTTTTTGCGTCACCGTAACCAAGACCTTTTGTATATTGAGCCTTGAGTTCTGCTGAATTATCAAAAAGTTTATGAATCTGGTACAGGATCATGTCATCAGGGTTTTTCTCTTCATCTTTGCCACGTGAGTCAGTTGCGATACTCATGACAGCTTTGGCGATCTCCTCATCTGTTGCAAACAGTGGAATCGTATTGTTGTAACTCTTCGACATTTTCTGACCATCAGTACCTGGTACTGTAGCCATGTCTTCAAGAATCAAATCCTTTGGCAGGGTGAATGTTTCCTCAAATTGATTATTAAACTTCTGTGCAATATCGCGTGCGTACTCAATGTGTTGCTTTTGATCCTTGCCAACTGGTACCACATCAGGTCCGTAGAGAAGAATATCTGCTGCCATCAATACTGGGTAGTTAAAAAGTCCCATACTTGGTTCAATATCCTTTGCAACAGCATCTTTGTACGCATGTGCACGCATCATAAATGGCACGGTAACCAGTGTATCAAATATCCAGCACAGATTTGTATGCGCAGGAACAGCTGATTGCTTGAACAGAATGACTTTTTGTGGATCAAGCCCGATACCGAGATAGTCGAGAATCAGATCGTGTGAGAGTTTTTGCATCTGATCTTTATCCTGGATGAAGTTGAGTGCATGAAGATCAGCAAGCATAACAAATGTTTCGTACTCATCTTGCAGGTCAACGAATTGCTTCATGGCGCCAAAATAGTTACCAATGTGTGGCCGACCGGTCGGCTTTACACCTGAAATAAGACGTGGTTTTGTACCAGATTGTGGGGATTTCATGTGTATATAGTATCAAAAATAACGTTGTAATGGTAGTAAACAGTGCATTTCGTCCCCCATGAGCCAAGTGCTACAATGAACGCAATGGCAAATCCCTCCCACCCTTCTTCTCTCGCGAACCTCCGCGTCCCCCCGCACCACCTCGAAAGTGAGCAGGCAGTACTCGGCGCGCTCATGCTTCGTCCGGCAGCTATTCACGATATTGTCGATCTCATCACTGCTGAGATGTTTTATGCAAAAAAGCATAGTCTCCTCTTTAAATGTATCAGTGACCTCTCATCAAAAAATGAGCCGATTGATGTGCTCTCAGTTGCAGCTCGATTGAAAGAGAAAAAACAGCTTGCGGATATTGGTGGAAACTCATACCTCAACGAACTCATGGGAAATGTCCCATCGACGGTAAATATCCGTCACTACGCGGAAATCGTCTACAAGAAGTTCATTCTTCGCTCACTCATCGATTCATCTGAAGCAATCGCAAGTCTCTCATACGAAGAAAACGACATGGATGTTGCCGATATTCTTGATACCGCTGAAAAGAGTATCTTCAAGATTTCATCAAGTATGAACACAAAGAGCGCATTTGTCTCAATCAAGCAGACATTGATGGAAACAGTTGAACAAATTCATCATCTCCATGAAAACAAAGACGAGCTTCGTGGCGTACCGACTGGCTATGCCGATCTCGACCATCTCATTGCAGGGCTTCAAAAGTCAGATCTTATTATTCTCGCAGCACGTCCAAGTATGGGTAAGACAACATTTGCGCTCGACATGGTGCGCAATGTCGCACTCTCTGGTACTCCAGTCGGTGTGTTTTCTTTGGAAATGAGTGCCAACCAGCTCGTCCAGCGTATGCTCTCTGCAGAGTCTCGTGTAGACGCATGGAGCATTCGTACAGGGCACGGACTCACACCAAACCACTTTACTGCGCTCCAAGAAGCTGCCAGTCGCCTGCAAAAGGCACCAATCTATATCGATGATCAAGCTGGTAACTCTATCGTTAAAATGCGTTCCGTTGCTCGTCGTCTCAAGAGCGAACACGGACTCGGACTCATTGTTGTCGACTATCTCCAGCTCATGACGACATCAAAGAACTACGACAATATGGTCAACCAAATCACTGAAGTGTCTCGATCGCTCAAGCAACTCGCCCGTGAGCTCGATGTGCCAGTGCTCGCACTCTCACAGCTTTCTCGTAATGTGGAGCAGCGCGGTGGCAAGCCTCGCCTCTCTGACCTTCGTGACTCTGGATCTATCGAGCAGGACGCCGACCTCGTGATGTTCATCCACAGTGAAGATCGCTACAAAGATCATGCTGAGCGCAGCAATATCATTGATATCCTCATTGAAAAACACCGTAATGGTGCGGTCGGCGCAATCCAGCTCATGTTTGATGCAAAGACGACATCCTTCTTGCCGATGGACAAGGCGCACGCACCAGTCAAAAAAGCTATGTCACTTGATGACTTCTAATACTATTGAAATCTATGGATGAACACGTTTCGCGGCTCTCAAAACTTTTCTTGCAATTCCCTGGTATTGGCGAACGTCAGGCGCGTCGTTTTGCATACTTCATATTGAATCAACCTGAGAGTTATGTGGGTGCACTTGCTGCAACACTCAAAGACGCACGTGGTGCAGCACACACCTGTACACGATGTCTCCGTATATTTGAAGGACAGTCAGGACTCTGTAGTATCTGTCGTGACGGTTTGCGCGATCAAAACATGCTAGTGGTAGTAGAAAAAAGTCAGGATATTGATTCATTCAAAAAGACTGACTACCACGGACTCTACTTTGTGCTTGGAGGACTGATTCCCATCGTTCAGAAAAATATCCTTGATGGCACAAATGCAAAGCGACTCGTAGAGCGTGTGAAGACCGATACAGGTCTCGACGAAATTATTCTTGCATTCCCTATCACACCAAACGGCGACCATACTGACCAAGCGATTCGTGAGCTTCTTGCACCCGTTGCTCGCCCGGATCTCCAGATTTCTAGCCTCGGCCGAGGACTCTCTGCGGGAGCTGAACTCGAGTATGCTGATGCTGAGTCGTTGTCTGCCTCGCTCAAAAAACGGGAATAAAAAAATCTCTTACAAGTTGTAAGAGATTTTTTATTTAAATAGAAGTGATAGTTACCTTGAGTTGTGGCTGTTGGTGACCGTTCTTTTTGAAGTATCGTGACTTCTGTTTGTACTTGATCACGGTGAGCTTTGGAGCGCGTCCAACACTTGCAACTTCACCAGTTACGGTAGCGCCTTTGATAAATGGAGCGCCGATTACTGTAGCTGAGCCACTGTCAGTGAGGAGTACTTCTTCGAAGGTTACTGCATCGCCCTTTTTGAGGTCTGCTATCTTTTCGATAGTGATAGTCTCACCAACTGCTACACGGTATTGTTTGCCGCCTGATTTGATGACTGCAAAACCGTCATCGGTGGTCTTTTTTGTTGCTTTTGTTGCTGTTGCCATATAAGAGCCCCATTATACCTATCCTGCTAGGATTTGCAAGTGGGTTTCCGGCTATGTTTTATAGGCTTTTCCTCTGGCGACTCTTCTCGGAATGCTCTATACTACAAGCAATGATTTCCCGTTATACACACCAAGGTCTGACTTGGATTGACCTCGAGTCCCCAAGCTCTGAGGAGGTACGCCATATTGCTGAAGAGTTCAGTCTCCCCAACCTTGTCACCCAGGAAATGTCCACATTGATGCTGCGCTCCAAAGTCGACTCATACCCCGACTTCATGTACCTTGTACTTCATTTTCCAATGCTTGCAGGACAGTCTGATAATACTGAACAAGAAGTGGATTTTATCATCGGCAAGGAATTTATCATTACTATTCGGTATGAAAAAGTGGCAGCAATCAGTGAATTTGCACAGGTGTTTGAAAAGGCCTCGCTTGGTGGTGGAGAGCACCAGATGACGCATGGAGGTTTTGTCTTCACTCAACTCATGAAAGTATTTTATTCTCGACTACTGAACGACCTGGAAGACATCACTACCATCATCAAGGATGTCGAATACTCTATCTTTAGCGCACAGGAAAGCTCGACAGTGCGAAGACTCTCTACCGTTTCACGTACGTTGCTGGACTTTAAACAAGCAGTTCATTTTCACCGCGATATCCTACAGTCATACCAGACAGCAAGTGCGAGATTGTTTGGAAACGGCTATGTACATGCAGCTGAGAACATTGTGTCAGAGTTCAACAAGGTTTCTAACGTGCTTGAAAATCATCGTGATGTCTTGATGGAACTTCAGCGCACCAATGATTCGCTCCTCTCTACAAAATCAAACGAGATTATGAAGACATTTACTGTCATGACGTTTATCATGTTGCCACTGACGCTCATTACAGGGATATTTGGTATGAATACGCTTTCTGATCTTATTTTCATTCGCAGCACCCAAGATTTTTATTTTGTCCTTGGTGCAATGCTTCTCACTGGGTTGGTCATGTTTTTATTCTTCAAGCTCCGTAAATGGCTCTAATATATGGCACTTCATCTCTACAACACCAAAACTCGCTCGATTGAGGAATTCTCTCCGCTCAATGCGCCGACCGTCACAATGTACGCCTGCGGTCCCACTGTCTATGATTTCACACATATTGGGCACATGCGCAAATATATTGGGGATGATATTCTTCGTCGCACGCTTGCGCTACTCGGCTATGAGATCAAACACGTCATGAATATTACCGATGTTGGACACCTTACCAATGACTCAGATGAAGGTGACGATAAATTTGAAAAAAAAGCAAAACTTGAAGATAAGAGTGTCTGGGATATCGCAAACTTTTACACTGACTATTTTCACAAAAGCATGCAGGCGGTCAATATCTTGCCCCCAACTATTGAATCAAAAGCTACAGAACACATTCCACAAATGATCGCGCTTGTTGAGAAGCTCTTTGAGAAAGGCTTTGCGTATGAAACTGACCAAGCAATCTATTTCGATGTTTCCAAAGACCCAGCCTATGGTGCACTCTCAGGACAAAAAATATCTGATAAGGAAGTCGCTGTTCGAGATGATGTAGTTATTGACCCTAACAAGCGCAATCCTGCAGATTTTTCACTTTGGTTTAAACGTGTTGGTAAATTTGCTGACCACACCATGTATTGGCAAAGTCCATGGGGAGACGGGTTTCCTGGGTGGCATATCGAATGTTCTGCGATGAGTATGGCCTACCTCGGCGAAACAATCGATATCCATACTGGAGGTATCGATCACATTCCTGTGCACCATGAGAATGAAATCGCGCAAAGTGAGTGTGCGACTGGGCATGAGTTTGTGCATTTTTGGGTGCATCATGACTTCTTGCTTGTCGATGGTGTAAAAATGTCGAAGAGTTTGCAAAATTTCTATAATCTGGATGACATACTTGCAAGAAATATCAACCCTCTTGCGTTGCGCCTTATGTTCATGCAAACGAGCTACCGCAAACCATTGAATTTTACATGGGATGGTCTTGAGGTTGCACACACACAGTTCAAAAAAGTCCAAAAATTCGCTTCTCATCAAGATACTATCGGTACTATCAATGAAAGCTACCTCGCCGGCTTCAAGGACGCACTTTCTGATGATATTAATACTGCAAAGGCTATTGCACTTCTCTGGGAGCTCGTCAACGACATGACCCTAGCCGATCCTGATAAATGGGCGACATTACTTGCCTTTGATGAAGTGTTTGGTTTTGATTTAAAAAACACACCAAAATTCAGTATTACCAAAGAAGCCCAACAACTCGTTATTGAACGTGACAATGCCCGTGCCGCAAAGGACTTTGCTACATCTGACAAGCTCCGTGCAGTACTCGAAGCACTCGGCTACGACGTCAGTGATACTCCTGAAGGAACAAGACTTTCATAGTTGTTAACTCGGCATAGTGTCGGGTGTCACGTGTGCACCAACTGCAGGAATATAGACTTTGAATACTGATCCCTTTCCAAGTCCTTCGGATTCAATAATTACGTCACCCTTATGGGCGATTGCAATCTGTTTTGCGAGATAGAGCCCAAGACCAGATCCACCAGTATTGAGTCGTCCACCTTCACCTCGACTAAATTTCTCAAACAATTTTGCTCTCGTCTCAGGTGAAATACCGATACCACTATCGCGCACTGCAAACCATACAGTAGTGTCATCCCTCGAAAGAGAAATCTCTACAAAGCCACTCTGTGTATATTTAATACTGTTGTCAGTGAGGTTGAGGAATACTTGCTTGATCTTTACCGGATCGGCGTTGACCATGAACTTGTCATAGTTCGGCAAACTGAGCCGGAAGTCGAGTCCTTTTGCCTCTGCAGGGATTTTCATTTCGTTATAGAGGTTCGTAATAATAGTTGAAAGGTCGGTCGGCATGAATTTATATTTCATTCCACCCTGCTCGATTTTTGATACGTTGAGCAAATCCTCCACGATACTCACGAGTCCTTGCGCGGAGCTATAAATGCGCTTTACTGCAACATCTTGTTTCTCAGCAAGCGGTGTAAACGATCCTTCGATCAGCATTGAGGCATACCCTTTGATCGCAGTGAGTGGACTGCGGAGCTGATGGGATGCTAGGGACAAGAATTCCGTCTTGAGCTTATCGAGCCCTTTGAGTTTTTCGTTTGCTTGGGCAAGTGACGTATTTAAGGCTTCAAGGTTTGCAGAAAGTACTTCAAGACGTTCTTTTTGCTCGATCTCACGTTTTACTGATCGGACAAGTGCATACCCAATCATAATAACTAACAATAGTGTCGCCAAGAGTACGATACGAATATTTCCTATTGTACGAACAAATAATGCTGCAGATACAAGAAATCCCAATGCCCAAACCAGCGCCTGAGTGGCAATTAATTTAATATCAAAAGCTTTAAATTTAATAATAAGGTATGCCAAAATTCCAACAAATACAGGAACTCCGACCAAGCCAATTTGTCCAATACCCCAATTATCTGTAAAGACTTCAACAATATTACCAAGAGAAAACGATAAAAGAAATATAACAAGTGCGGTTGTTATAATGAAAATTTGTGCTCGAGTTTCGCGGATTACAGCACTATGATATCTACGAATTCCTAAAATAATAATCCAAACAACAAACAATATTTCAATTATGTATCCGTACTGTGCCAGAGGGCCTTCAATCGCAGCTCTATCACAATCAGCTAAATTAAATCCAAGTAAACTAAACTTTGTTGATGCAAAAATTATGACTGGCAAAAGCATTGCACCAAAGACAATCTTCTTGTTTAGCGATATATCTTTTTTATCAATAAAGACATAGAGGAAATAAACTGATCCGGCATATATAAAGGGTTCAAACAGGTTAATAAGCGACCAAAAAAACATAACAAGTGAAGGTTTTTCAGATGCCCACAGCACAAGATCTCCAAATATCCACAAAGAAAGAAATACCGTTATAGAAAAAAGTATATTATTAAGAAGTATTTTTCTACCCTTTAAATAAATCAAAATGCCTAAAAAAAGAGACACAGTGATTGCAAAAAAATGCGAGTAATAAATAAGCGGTGCGAATACATTATCCGATATGATCAGATACTGTGAAGGCGCCCATTGACATGCAGTAATTAATTCTTCCATAGTAGAATATGCTCATCTGGTTTAATATTTGACACTTCGTTTGCATTCCATACTGTAATCGAAGGTATGGTTTCCTCATCTGTAAACACAAAAAAATCTTCACGAACAATGTAGCGTTCATAACTCATTACAAGAGATGTAATTATTACTACAAACAATACGATCATAAAAATTTTTGATTTTGTATCAATCATTACTTTGCGCGAGCGTATAATTTTTGAAAATAACGAGGCACATAGGGCATATATTTGTCGAAAACTTTCTTTGGGAGATGCTGAATTGAACGGATACTCTTGCGACAAACAGAATGACCACAACTACAAGACATTTCCCATCGTTCATCAGCTTCAATCGTGGAGTAATCAATTGTTATTTCTTCGCCTTCCTTGAGGTCGCGCAGTGCAATAATTGCAACTTTACCTTTTATACCTGCTGTCGGATTACAAGAATGATTTAAAAACTTCCAAGGCTTTTCGGGATCAATCCATTGATTCTCGGCAATACCAACCCAGTTTGGGTTATCGAGTGCATCTTTTTTATTCTTGTTGATTTTAAATTTTATGTCGCCCTTAATATAGCGGATCAAATCACCTTTCTTTGCTGGTTCGCCAATCATTACTCCCATACCAGCAATCTTACTTGTTGCGATATATATATGTTTCATAGTGTAAGTTATTATTATACCATTTTTATAATACTAAAAAACCCTCAGCTTGTCCAAATTTAGACAAGTAAGGGTTTTGCCCGAATAACTATAATAAATATGACTAGGTGCCAAAATGCATAGTGAATCGGGTAGATCATTTTTAATTGGCTTTGTTGTGGAATCTCCGCAATCAACAGAAGTGTGTACGCAACAGTCCATATCATCCATGGTCCAGCTTTTTCAGAAGCAGGATCTCCTTTTGTCTCAAGTACAATAGGTATAAATGATATCAAAACAGAAATTTGTAGTACTATAGCGGTAGTTATATTTTCACCACTCAGTTGCCAGTAAATTGTTATACCTATATCGGCAATTAGTATTACTATTTCGTACCATTTTGGACGCTCAAATTTTCCCAAAACAAGGAAAATTATTGCTGACATAACACAACATATTGCACACACTATCGGCAAGCTTTCAATAAAAGAAATTGTTTTATGAAGACTTAAATAGTTGAGGCAAACAATTGCATTACCATACGACCATATGACCCAGCTTCCCGTATTGGGTTTGATTTGTCCTGTGATGACATAGTAGTCATACCAGACATAGCCGATGATTTGAAGTATTCCTGCACAAAGACCAATAATTTCAAAGATGTTCACGTAATGTATTTTTTATTATTATAGCAAATAAATATGAATTTGTCAATCAAAAAACCGTCTCTGTGTACAGAGGCGGTCATTTCATTTTTTACTCTAATCTAATCAGGTGTAACACTTCCGTTCCACATAAGCCCTATAGTAATAAGGTTTCCATCAGATTTTCGTTGTAATCCATAGGCAACCCATGGTGCAAAACCTGCAGGAAGATTGAGTTGGATACGAGGGCCAATTGCAGACTCTGTCTGAAAAAAACCCCCAACTCCAAGCCATTTCGTAACCGAGTACATTGCATACCCTTGCCACCATACCCCGGCAGACTTTGAGTAGTAAGGATTGAGTAATATAGTCACCTTCCCTTTTGCTCGCTTGTCGTCGGCTTTATTTTCGGCGTAGAGATAGCATGATGCTGAAGCTGTAAGCGCCTCGTATTCATCCCATTCCAGTCCGGGAGCAATACCTCCTTCGACATACCAATTTTTACCAAAAGTTTTACTGGTTATATATCCCAACATAAGTGTTTGTGCCTCAGGTTCCTGTGAGCATTGTAGGTACATACCACTCCCTTTTTTACCTATAACGGAAACCCATTGTTCCGCATAATAATTTGTAGGAATAGCAGAAAAATTTAGCTCTGAACCTGTTTGTGTTGTCTGCACTTCAGCAAATAATGAAACCTGCTGTGCAGAAAGATTAGTCTTTTTAAAGAGAAAAAATAAAAGAATAAGTACTAATAATATTTTTTTCATGTTGCGTAGTTTTCACTATTTAAGCATGAAATATAAGATTAGTCAATATTATTCCTTTGGTTTTAAAAGTGGAAACAGCTGTGTCTCCCTCAGTGGCTTATCTACAAGGAACGCAAACAGTCGCTCACCAAACCCAAATCCGCAGGTCGGTGGCATGCCGTGCTCAAGCATTTCGACGAACTCCCATTCGGGCATCATTGCTTCGTCATCCCCTCGCTCGATGAGTTGTTGTTGGAGATCAAATCGTGCGCGCTGATCAATCGGATCATTGAGTTCTGAAAATCCATTCCCTACTTCTGAACCTGCAAGCAACACTTGGAATCGTTCAGTAACTCGAGGGTCGTCAGAACAAGATTTTGCAAGAGGGGAGACAAGTTTCGGAATACGCACAAGAAATGCCGGACCACTGATACTCTTGCGACAGTATTTCCAGAGTGTATCCATGAGACGCTCACGATTTTCACCGGTATAGACCACATTGAGTTCTTTGAGTTTTATTTTCATCTCCCCTTCACTTGCTTCGAGCACATCAATCCCCGTCTGTTTCTTTATTTCTTCGACATAGTCAACAGTAGTCCATGTGTCATTGAGATTGAATGTGTGACCGCGTGTCGTAAATGTTGTTGTACCAAATACTTTCTCAGCGATTGTGCGATAGAGAGATTCCACAAGCTTCATGCCGTCCTTGTAGTTGGCATATGCCCAATAGAACTCCATGTTGGTGAACTCCTGAAGATGATCAGGACTTGATCCTTCGTTACGATACACACGACCTATCTCAAATGTCTTTGGAAATCCTGCAGCCATCAGACGCTTTTGCCAAAGCTCGCCAACAGAGATGCGCATAAATACATCGAGATCAAAGTCATTGTGCTTGGTCTTGAATGGACTTGCTTCTGCACCGCCGGTCGTAACCTCAAGTGTCGGAGTTTCCACTTCAAGAAAACCAGATTCTTTCAAAAAGTTTCGAGTGACTTCCCAGAATAATGACTTCTTGTAGAACAAATCACGCAGTTCCGGATCCATGAGGATATCAAGATATCGCTTACGGTATCGTTCATCATCATTGGTGATGCCATGCCATTTCTCAGGAAGTGGAAGGAGACTCTTTGCGAGCATGTTCCAGCTGGAAACAAAAAGTGCCTGTTCACCTCTTTTTGTTGTATATGCAATACCGGTTGCCTCAATGAAATCCCCGATGTCAGTTGTCTCATTAAAGAGTGCATACGCATCTGCGTCCATTTCATCACTCTTGAGAAAGAGTTGCATTTTCGCAGTGCCGTCAAAAATATCACAGAAGGTGAGTCCTCCTTGTCCACGCTTGGACATAATGCGTCCCGCGAGTGTGATAGCGTCCTTGCCAGTCTCATAGATAGTAAAGCGATCCTTAAAGAGCTCGATGCTGTCAGTACGTGCTGTCTCTGCAGGGTACGGATTAATTCCCTTGTCTTCCAATATTTTCTTTTTCTTGAGTCGCTCGTCGCGCAGTTCTTCAATGGATGCCATAGTAAGGCTATTTTAGCAGGAATTATATAATAAAAAAACCCCACACTTAATAAGTATAGGGTTTGTTAATTATTTCCTATTCAGGAATTACAATGTCGGTTTTTAACCATCCTCCAATAGCACCACCCCATGATCGTATTGTTATGTTTCGATCGTAAGATCTTCCCATAAAGGTTGTATTTTGTTCTTCAGCTCTAGTGTTCTCGAATGCATCTTTATAAGTAATTTTAACTCTTACATGCAGTCGATCACAGTTGTTTTTGATTTCACTAAGAAGTTTTTCCAAATCATGGTTAAATTCTACGGTTATGCCTTTTAAGGGAATCTCTTGGAGAGGTCCTGCCGAGAATGAAATAATATTTGCTATCATTTAATTTATTTTTAATTGTGATAAGAACTGGAATAATTATAGCATATCTAAGTATAAAAGTCAATATAAAAACCCTTGTTTCCAAAGGCTTTTCTGGTCACTATTTTTTAAATCCCCTCCTTTTTCAACTCTTCAATCACCTCTTTCGCATGTTTTGAAAGTTTCTCTGGAAGTTTGATATCAAGCTTGATGATGAAGTTACCGCGCTTGGATGAGCCAGTTGCAGATGGTACGCCATAGCCTTTGAGTGTCACTGTATCCCCGACTTTCGTTCCAGCAGGAATAGTCACTGGTATTGAGCCGTCCAATGTCTCGACTGCATACTGCGCTCCAAGGAGTGCATCGGTGAGCTTGATTGGAAATGTCATGCCGAGGTCGTTGTTGTGACGAAGTATGGTCTTGTGTGGAGTAACCGTAATGCGCACATAGAGATCCCCTGACTGCCCACCTTTGATCGCCTCACCCATTTCTTGGAGACGCAATGTCTCGCCGTTTTGAATACCGGCAGGAACAGATATCTTGATTGTACGAGGTTCATTGACCACACCTTTGCCACGACATGTCTCACACGATACCTTTGGAATCTTGCCTATACCTTCACATTTGCCACAAACTTGGCTTGTCGCAATAGATCCGAGAATGGTTCGCTGAATATTTTTTACAACTCCTGCACCATTACACTGGCCGCATGTTTCGACTTCTGTTCCCGGCTTTGCGCCATTTCCTTTACAGGTCGTACAAGCTGAAGGTTTAGTCACGCGAATTTCTTTTTCTATACCAAAGATAGACTCTTTGAAGTCCAGACCAATAGATGTCTGCAAGTCATTGCCACGGCGATTCTTTGCACGACTTCTCCCTCCACCAAAAATATCTCCAAACATATCGCCAAGGTCGAATTCAAATCCTTCTTGTGAGAATCCTCCGTTTTGAAAACCTCCAAAGTCAAAACCGCCGAATCCTTGGCCGCCTCCGCCCATCTGTGGGCCAGCTGAGCCGAACTGGTCATAGCTTGCGCGCTTCTGCTCATCAGAGAGCGTCTGGTATGCCTCGTTCACTTCCTTGAACTTTGCTTCATCTCCGGTCTTTTTATCAGGATGGTATTGGTGTGC
Organism: uncultured Candidatus Saccharibacteria bacterium; assembly: GCA_964443635.1. Classification (GTDB taxonomy): domain Bacteria; phylum Patescibacteriota; class Minisyncoccia; order Phycocordibacterales; family UBA9973; genus UBA4124. The sequence continues at coordinate 56,024 of CAYUDJ010000001.1, forward strand.
GAGCTTGTGAAAAGCTTTCTTGATCTCGTCTTTTGAGGCCTGTTTGTCTACTCCCAAAACCTTGTAATAGTCTTTACTCATATGTGTATTTTACCATATTTAGGCAAAAAGAAAACGCCCCTTTCGGAGCGATATTCTCTAGCGGTGGCGCATATTGACGGTCTTGCCCTCCTTTTTGCGCTTGTTCTTTGCCGCGATTTTGCGTTTCTTGTTCATAGTGGGAATACTATAGCATAGATTGGAAATAAAAAAAGCC
>CAYUDJ010000002.1:0-4396 GCA_964443635.1 uncultured Candidatus Saccharibacteria bacterium
CGCAATTGCCTGAGTGTGTTATGAGATGACTACATTTTGACAAGACAAGTGTTGCGGCAAAAAAGTCTACCCCAAACTCAGCACGCGCTTTTGTCGGCAGCTCATCATGAATGGTAGAAATCTTTTTGTTCATATGAGGGATCTCTTCGATACGAACAACAACTGGAAACTCCTCAGTGAAGGCTTCCAAAAACTCCGTCTCATCTGTTTGAACAAGAAATGTTATATCAGGATACTGTTCCTTTATTTTTTTTGCTTGTGCAATAAATGCCTCGTAGGGCGCAATCCTGGTCTCAGTGGATTTGTCATTGCCTCTATAAAATACCGCGCAGGTATTTGTATAATCGATATGATATTTTTTTTCATATGATAGTACTGTGTCTAAGACATGCTCACTCGGAGAAAAATACTTTTCAATAAAAGGTTTCAGTCCAACAAAATCAATCCCTCGGTAATCCATAAACTGCATGTCGCTATAAAATTTGACGGGATGGTTGTACTGTACAGGCACATCATTATTCTTAAAATAAAGCCCGGTCAAATCATCTGCTGGATCAGACTTGTACAGAGCAAACTGCTCTGTAGTATCAATCTGCTCAGGCAGCTGCTTGTATGTATATAAAAACGACGCCACTCCTTCGAGCTTCTTTGAGAAACAAGAAAAGAAACCGGCATTGTGGGTTATTTTTAATATAGCCATAACGAAAACATCACACTATGCTTTTTTAATAAGCCAGAAACAGCCGCATCCCATGACATCATCTTTTATGTCTGCAGGTGTAGCATTGGAAATAATCGGTTCCCTTTTACTCTCTTCGGAAATATATGCGAAGTTGTGGACCGTAAAGTCTGGAAAATACGACACGATAGCATCGTAGGTATAGATACGGTGTGCATTAAACTGAATCCTCATTTCCTTGCCCATTGGCATTGCCACCAAGAGACTACCTCCCGGCGCAGTGACACGCGCAAGCTCTTTCATCGCAGTGAGGTCACCATTTGCATCAATAGGATCCCCATATCGTCCAAGACCAATATGTTCCAACGTATGCAGACATGAGACCGACTGGAGCTCGTTATCCTTGAACGGAAGATTGGTAAGGTCTCCCTTGTATGAACCGAGATCAGAGAGCGCAATATCTGCAGGTCGATAATCATAAAAATCCGTCGGCACAAATGCTGAAAGCATTGCACAGAAAAAAAGTCGTGAACCAATATCAACATGAAGTTTCGGGTTGAGCTCTTTCACGCATCGTGCAGCCCATGCAATGTGATAGACATAGTGTCGCTCATAGTCAGTCTCCGGAGTCTTGTCATTGAGACATGGCCAGAGATCATTGAATGAAAGACTGAAGCCGCGCTTTGCAAATGCTGCTTCTTTTTTAAATCGCAGGTAATCCTTCAATATAAAAAGTCCGCGAACATATGTGCGAACGCGTTTCAAAAATTCCTTTATCGGTCGAGGGATGAGCCTCTTTATCTGTGATGGTATTGCCATAATGGTTTTCAGTATATAGAACCTGAGATAATTATCAAACTGAGCGATAGATACGCTGGATCATATACCAGAGGGATTTGGGTATCGGAACGACATTCAGAAGATAGAAGAATACGAGCCGAGTAAGACTGACAATATAACCAAACAAAAAGTTTGGATATCGTTTGCGATGAACAATAACACAATGAAACACATGTCGCGCCTGAGAAACCCTGTTTTGTGAAGTCAGACTGTTGCTATGGGTCATCAGTATTGTTGATTTCATTTCTAGATTCGCGAACTTGCCTTCAGCCCCCATTTTGAGCCAAAGGTCATAATCTTCTGCGTGACGAGTATCTTTTTCTTCACTATATCCACCGACTGTATCAACCACACTTTTCTTTACGAGGATTGTTGAATGAAGAAAGCAGTTCTTGGAAAGTATTTTTGCACGTATCGCCTTATCAGTTTTTGGCATGATATTTTTTGAAAGCACTACCCCGTTTTCATCAGCAACTGTTGCATCAGTTCCAACGAGCACATACTCCGGATTTTGTTCCAAGAAATCAACTTGCGCTGAAAGTTTCAATGGATCAACCCACTGGTCATCATCATCAATACGAGCAATGTATTCCCCTTTCGCAACACGAATACCATTATTCAATGTCTTTTGTATACCCTCATTGTGCTCATTTGTCACAAATACAATTCTCTTCTCGGTGCGAGAGAAATTTTCAATAACACTTTTTGTATCATCTGTTGAGCCATCACTGACGATAATCAATTCCCAGTTCTCGTACTCCTGAGCAAGGACACTTGAAATAGCTCGACTAATAATAGCTGCACCGTTGTACGTGGGTAAAATAATACTGACAAGTGGATTCATATATGGTTGCGTGATTCTATACTGATCAAAAAATCGTGGAGTTTTTTGTCACGTATCTTGTGGAAGGTCAGTGCAAATTTCATATTCTTCAAGGCTGTGAATACTCTATGTATACCACAACGAATACCAAACGTAGTGGTAGTTGAGGATGTAGCTTGGACCGAAGATGATGGTTTCTTGAATTTCGAGATAGAGAGCAAGAGTTTTGCTTTACTATACTGGAGTGTTGCAGTAGCTCTGTGTTTCTCAAGAACAGCCATAGTAGTCGCATACATGGTGACACTATCGGAAGTTAGGCCATCCTGCCGGCTTCTGCAAAGTGTCAGATACTCATCTTGGTGCAGGAATACAACACCATGGACCGCCAGAGAGAGCCAATAATCATACTCTTCTGCTGAGCGTAAGTTTTCATCAAATCCACCGTATGCATCAAAGACGCTTCGCTTGAAAAATACAGTCCCCGTATAAATAAAGTTTCCCTTCTGCAGTAGCTTCTTATACACTCGTGCGCCACTAACCGTTGTTAGGCTGTGACGGTAGATATCATACGCACCGTCAATAAAATAATATACCTTTGAATACACAAAGTCTGCCGATGGATTACTTTCCAAAAACTCAACTTGCGATTGGATCTTCGTCGGCAACATAATGTCGTCTGCATCAAAAACACAGAAATATTCTCCTTTTGCCAATGCAAAGCCAGCATTACGTGCAGCTGACACACCTTTGTTTACCTGAGAATGAACGACGATTCTACTATCTTGTGCAGCGTACTGTTCCGCTATCTGAAGTGTAGTATCTGTGGATCCATCATTGATGATAATAATCTCAATGTTTTTATATGTCTGGTTACGCACCGACTCAATCGTTTGAGAAATATATTTCTCGCAATTATATGCGCCGATAATAACAGATACTAATTTTTGTGAATTATTGTTCATCTTTTTGAAAAGACAGTGCGAGCACTACATAGAGCCAATAGAGTGACATATTGCCATCGAAAAAAAGGACAACCAGCAGTGTAAAGAGGGTGCCCAGCAGTGCAAGTGTATACGCATCACAAGTTTTTTTCCATGTACTCCAAAGCTCTACAAACGCACCCCTCATGATATAGAGATAGATAGCAAGACCAAGGATTCCTCCCCACAAACATACGACCAAGTAGGTACTGTCCGGTCCGACATAGATGTGAGTCCCATTCTTGTCTTGGAAATTAAAATCATGAGAAGCATTTGGCCCCACACCAAACGGGTGCTGCGCGATATAGCGTGGATAGAAATACCAGATAAGCAGTCGCGACTCCGTCTGTGGAAGCTTCTGTATCTGCTCTACCGTAACATTAGAAATTTTTCCTTCGCTTGCAGGTGGAAGCGTAAAGGTGTTTTCAGCCTTCAGGGATACTGCTTCTTTTGATCCGCGAGGAATGGCTGCATATCCGAGTACTAAAATAGCCAAAACAATCGCACCTCCCATGAACAATTTTTTCCAAGTGAATGCTCGAAATGAAAATACCAACCAAGTTACAACTGCACCCAGTAGTAGGCTGACTACTCCCCCGCGAGAAATAGTCCAGAATATCAACATTGATGATACTGCACCCAAGGTCACATATATAGATGTGACCCACCATTTTTTATTGCGTACTGAGAACAACGACATACTGATAAAAAAGATGGCAGGGACAAGGAGTGTCTTTGAAAGAATATTCGGATCCAATACGAGATCCAATGAAAAGTCATTTGGCACACCCCAGTACCCGACGAATCCGTGCGTCAAAAAATACCATACCAAATACACGTTGGGTATAAGGATGGCGTAGAGACACCATTTGCCATACGCCCTGTCGTTTTTTGCATAAAATGATACAAGAAAAAAAAGTGTTATCCCCATTACAAACGTACCGAAATCAAGAATCGTATGAACGGTCGTCGGTATATCCAGGAAAAAAATCGCTATTCCCCACCCTACAAATACAGTGAGAAAAAAACACCCAATCGCTATCAGTATCTTCTTTGGAACTGCGAGGAAAAAAT
>CAYUDJ010000002.1:4496-6464 GCA_964443635.1 uncultured Candidatus Saccharibacteria bacterium
AGAAAAAAACACCCAATCGCTATCAGTATCTTCTTTGGAACTGCGAGGAAAAAATCTTTGATCTGATGACTTGTCACTACATATACAATCGTCAGAACAATAGAAGCTACGAGTAGCGTCTGGAATATGCTTGGCACAAAATGACGAATGAAACTACCTTTTTCAAGATTGGTAGCAAGTGCAACAAGCGTCGCGAGGAGTACAACTTTATTTATTTGTTTCAAGCTAATACGCATAGATGACTCCGTTTTCTTTATAAATCTTATATTCTGGGTTTGCCGAAACAATAATACTGCATAGCTCATCAGGATCATTCTCGAGATGATATGAACAGATAGTTAGTTTCGGTTTGAATTTCCGAAGGAGCTCTACTGCTCCTCTCAAGGTATCAGCCTCATACCCCTCTATGTCCGCCTTGATAAAATCAACACGAGATAATCCGCGCTCCGCGACAAAGTCATCCAGTGACTGTGTATTGGAAGAGACATCAGTCTTCAGTCCTACATATTTTCTGATGATTTCAATCTTGTTGTCATTCATAGCACTGAGCTGTTCCATATCAGACTTTTTACTTTCTTCGGGCTCAAATGCGTATAGTTTCGAAGCGCCATAGTACATGCACAATGCCGCAAAGTCTCCCGGTGCAGCACCGAGATCAATCACTACATCGCCCTCGCTGATAATGACTTCATTAAAAAAATAGGTGAAACCGTGACTTACCATATGCGCACCAACGTATTTTGGTTCACCGTGCACACATACATCTTTGCAATATATCAATGTAGGGTATATGTCTTTTTGTCTTTGATAGAATTCAGTGATACTCTCCTTCTCATATGGAACATGCTCCATATGAGGTTTAAATACATTTAAAAAATAGTCAGGCGTTATCACGCATGGTGGAAGTTTGATCCCACCAAAATTGTAGCCGTCTTTGGTTTTAAACGTATTGATTTCCCTTTTTACTTTTATATACTCACGATCTGCGCGCAGATACTGCCTGATCGCTGCAAGCTTTTCATGTTTATAGATGGTCGAGAGCGGCTTGCGTCGACTTTGCCATATTGCCAAAATTTGCCACAACAAAGATCGACTAAGCACTTTAGACTGTTTGAACGTAAGTTTTATCTTTTTCAGCATTTTTGATTCTAGACTACCGACCAATAAGACGCGCTTGTGTGGGATGAAGTATACCATTTTTCGTTTTTTGTGGTATGTTTACAGTATTAAACTTTTATATCCTCAAGTAACTCAAATGAGCAAAGCAACCCTTACACGTAATCTCAAAAAAATCCTCGGTGGCCGTATTGTCAGATTTTTAAAGTATACCTTCCCTTCTCTGAGCTCCAAAAGTTCCTATAGCCAGTCTGGTGAAGACCTTCTCATCGACTCATTTTTAGGCAACAAGAAAAATGGGTTCTATGTTGATATTGGTGCACACGACCATATCATCTTGAGTAATAGCTACATATTTTATAAACGTGGGTGGAACGGAATACAGATCGAACCAAACTATAGAAAGATTGCCCAATTTAAAAAATATAGACCACGCACCCTGAGTCTCAATATTGGTATTGGTAATAAGGCGCATGCAAAATTTTTTATCTTCGAAATGGAAGCATTGTCGACTTTTTCAGAAGAAGAAGCGCAACACAGTCAGTCATTTGGACATACGATCAGTGAGACAACGACCGTTGAGATTATTCCCTTGAGAGAAGTCTTTAAAAAATATCTCAATGGTACCAAGATTGATTTTATGTCAGTTGATACCGAAGGATATGACATGCAAACACTGCAGACAAACGACTGGGATATCTATCGTCCAAGTTTTATTATTGTCGAAACAGCGGAGTACGATAGAGACAAATTTGGTAAAAAAGAAAATGATATATACGATCCCTATATGCAAAGTATTGGATATGAAAAAGTAGCTGACACCTATCTCAATACTATCTATCGAGATACACG
>CAYUDJ010000002.1:6564-42894 GCA_964443635.1 uncultured Candidatus Saccharibacteria bacterium
TTGGATATGAAAAAGTAGCTGACACCTATCTCAATACTATCTATCGAGATACACGGACTGCTCTTGCTGGCTGGTAACTATGATTTGCAACGAACTCTACAACGATCAAGGCCTCGGCAACCAACTCTGGAACTATGCAGTGACCCGCATTCTCGCAAAGAAAAACAATTGCGACTTTTCTATTCTCAAAAAAGAACGATTCAAGGGAAAGGAGTTTATGAATCTCGACTTTGGTACCCCTCTGGCAGGTGGGCACACTTCGAAAAGAGGATATTTATTCTCGCTTCCACGAGGTGTCCAGAACTACTACGGTGAAAAACGAGAGCTATTCGGTACTACATTGTCGGACATGACCGATGATATATCGCGTACCGATACTCATCTGCTCAACCTATCACCCTCTACCAAGTTTGATGGCAACTGCCAATCAACAAAGTACCTCGAAGGACATCGAGCAGATATTTTGAAATGGATATCTATTAAAGATGAATATACAACGTACCAACCTGCCCCAAACGTATGTGTCATCCATCTGCGTTGCGGAGACTTCATGCAGTCCAAGGCATTTTTGCCAATAGCGTATTATAAAAACGCGATTGCATATATTCAATCCCTTGATCAACAAGTAGTCTTTCAATGCGTTACCGACCAAAAAGCTATGGCGGAAACATTGCTTCCTGGTGTAGAGATTATAGGATCAGCGCTTGCGGCAACTCCAGATGCACACAAGGCCGGACATCACCATGGTGGACCAATCGGTATCGACTTTTCTTTACTCACACACGCACAGTATCTGATCATTCCCAACTCAAGCTTTTCATGGTGGGCGGCGTATTTGAATACTGATAAGAAAATAGTTGTGGCTCCAAAGTACTGGGGGCGATTCAATATTGCAGATGGCTTTTGGTCACCTTCGGATATCATTACCGATGGGTTTACCTACATGAACAAAGAAGGTACTGCATTTTCTTCATCTGAGTGCTGGATTGAAAAAGATGATTTTGAAAAGGGTCACCAAGATATGTTCAATGCAAACAATCCGTTAAACAAGCCCTGGAAAAAGCATCGATTCCTTGCTACTGCATATATTGTATTTCTTATCAAAAAGATCCGCGCAAAACTCTTTTAACAAATAGTGCAAATTTTGATACGAGATACATTGGGAGTTTTTTCAGTGGCACGTTAAAACTACTCTTAGAATCCGTATTTCTAAATTCTTCCACTACTTTCATAAAATCAGTAACAACAACCTTATTGTCAAAATACGACTTCGCATACTCGATAATTTGAGGACGATACTGAGCATTGTTTTGTATCTGGAGGCTGATCGCTTCAGCTATAGTTGCAGGATCGGAAATATCATCAGGCAATATAGTAGCAAACGACAGCTTCTCATCCAGATTCGCTGCAGCGGATTTTGTAACAACAATAGAAAGTCCCGCAGCCAGTGCCTCTGGCACAACAAGCGGCGCTGCTTCTCCATCAGAGAGGAGGACTAGACAGTTGTACTGCGAGAGATTTTTATACACCTCGTCTTTCATCCAGTACCCCAAATGTCGACACCTTCCTTCAACCTTGAAGGATTCATCCTGTATTGGCCCGACAAAATCCAAATCAACTGTATTTGAAACAATACGCGCAAGCCATGCTTGGCGCTTCCGTGGTTCAATTCTTCCCAGGCATATAGCTCGATCATTTCCCTGCTGCTTCAGTACAAAATTTTCCACATCGATACCATTGCGCACAACACGTACAAATCCTTTGTAGCCATTATCTACATAGAGCTGCTGTATTTCTGGTGATAGACAAATAATACCGGGACACTTCATCGTGTCATAAAACACAGAGTGGTATCCAATAGACCATTTCTTTTTATTGGTGACATACCCGGAATGACACACCGTACAGAAAGGGACAGTGAGATGTTTTGAAAAAAAGCTAACGTACTCACTATAGTTAAGCTCAACGAAATCAAATCCTCCTGTATTCACCCGCTCCGCAACTTCACGCAAATTTTTCGTATTAAAAATAACCACCTCATGCCCGAGAGCCTCCAAGTCCCGCTTGTAGTTCCACAAGATCATTTCAATCGCTCCAAATTTTTTTGAAGGAATATCATCAAGTCCTCCGGCAATCAATGCTATTTTCATATGCGTATCCACTCCTCTGGTATACGATTACTCGTATCTATAGAACTATCCGGAAACCACTTTTTTGGAGCAATAACGACTTTATGTTCATACTCTCCCAACCATGCAGCCCACCACGCAAAGCTACTATTAGGAATAATGAAATGCCTACATGCTCGCATGAGCGCAAGATGCCCTGACGCCCTATCACCTGCATACTCTTCCCCAACAAATGTAACAGGATGAGAGAAAGTCATAGTATCCCGGCACCACGCAATATCGTCCGAAAAAACATACAGGTGTTCAATTGAAGTTTTCTCTTGCAAAACCGCAATTGCCTCATCATAGTAATCTTTGAATACTACCTCATGATAAGGATTGCCAACATAGTCTCCTCTGCGAACATGCAGACACACCGAGTTTTTACTTTTGATTTCAGTCTCCAATAACTGCACATTGTCTGGTAACGGATTTTTAAAACTAAAATCTTTTCTGATCGTATCGGCAATCGACTCAAAATATTTGTGACTCTGCCAATAACCATCGATATACGCATCTGATCCGATCGATAGTATATTCGGATTGTAGGTAAATCCTTTTTCTCTTCCCTTCCCACCAAACACGAGCCTGCGAATTTTATTGAGATATACCCCGAGTCTACCGCCTCGTATTGAGCGATATCGCAATGGTACTTTTGATTGCGGAACTACCTCTGCGTGTATATTGAAAACATCGAGGTCGTAGTCACGAAATGTAAACCGCCCTGGACGAGGTGTTCTATCAAGGAGGTCCTGTACATCCAATCCTACACTAGTATTATTTTTAATCGCAATAGTACGCCCCAGCGCATACTGAAACATTTGATTCCCCATTCCTCCTGAAAGTCGTACGATGATCATATTAATTTTTCTCAATGTTGATTGGTGGCAACATATTTCGTTTGGTTACATACTCGACTATCTGTTTGTACAACTCTCCTTGTTCCCTATCGAGCTCTACCAATCGTGTTGTTACAACAACAAAACGCTGTATATCTTTCTTGAGATAGTACTGTTCAAACAATTTGGTATACACATCTTTGGTAATATCAGGTTCGAATAGTACGTTGATGCGTAGCGCATCTTCAAATGCATCAAGCGCATCATTGTATCTATCGAGTTTGAAATATGCCAGACCAAGATAGTAATGAGAGTCAGCAATCTTTGGATTAGTCTTGAGCAAGTCTTCAAGTAGCCCAAGTCCTTCTTTTATTTTTCCTTGATCAACAAGACTGACACCCCATGCATAAGTAATGTCAGGGTTGTGTGGCACAAGCGCGAGTGCTTGCTGATAATACTTATTTGATAGTTCGTATTCTGATGACGAGGACGTCAGCTCAGCATGGAGGTTGTATCCTTTTGCCATTGTCAGGAGATATTTGGGATGGGTTGCATCACGATCAACGACTTCACGCATTTTTTCATTCGCAAATGGCAGCACGTCCATAGTGAATTGCGATTTATTTTTATATAAATCAAACGTGAATTCGAGTAGCTCATTACGAATCTGCGGCTGTGCGTAGGTGTATGGATTAAATATACTTGAAGTATTCAGTACCGCTTCAGTATTTCCTTCTTTCGCTTTTTGGAATGATTGATAGGCATGTCGTATTTGATAGTGCGGGATTATCGTCCAAGCGACAAATGATACCGCAAGGAAAAGCATTGTGACACCGAGTACTATACTGATGATTGTATTGTTATTTTTCATATGAGGTCGTCGCTACAAATGCGAGAAGCGCGTAGAAAGAAAAGAGTGTCACCGGCATATCAAAGGCAACAAGATTGTGCAAAAAATAACTGATACCAATGAATAGGAGTGCAAATGCAATGCGTGGATCTGTCGGAATCATTCGCACACTTGCTCGCAAAAAAGTAACCCATACCCACAGGTATGCAGCAAGCCCAACGATACCGGTCATGATGAGTACATCGATGAGTTTATTGTGTGCACGATCCGCATACGACTGATCAAACAAATACACTTTTGGGTCATACTGAGCATTCCAGAAAAATGCATAGTTGTCCCATCCCCACCCGACAGTCTTGCGCAGTGCGCTACTCTCAACAAATCCTTTTTTAGAAATCTCAAGAAAGAGCAATCGCGACTTGATCGTCGAAGTATCAGTACCGATTTGCGCGACACGATCAAGTCCTGGAATATGGGTCCAAAATGATGCCCTACTGGTTACACTAAACAATAGCGCAAAGCCAATCACTGCACCCGCAACAATGAGTCCAACCTTTCGAAATGAGAACTTGCCGATTGTCACACCTTTGCCATATACCGCCGCAATAGCTGCACAAATAACAGCTGAGATAACCATCGCAAGAAGCGTCCCTCTTGTTTTTGTAAGGAGGATACCAAACACACTCGCAATGATTGCTGCACCACCGAGCACTGCGAGCCAGCTTTCTTTTTTTTCTCGGATACGCACCACATAGATACCAGCAAATAGTGTAAATACATACCACCCCGCAAGAAATATAGGATTTGCCATCAGAGCGCTCGGGCGAGTATTGAGTGCGGTAATTTGCGTACACTGCACAATGACCATGATGATGCTGGCAAGCGCGCTCACGATTAACGCAGCGCGCCATTCTCGTTTGCCAAAGAAAACAGTCAGTGCAATAAACAACACATAGAGTGAAAAGAAGGTCACAAATCCCTCACCTCTTGAGAGCTCCCCAAAAAATGCGATAAACCGATCTTGTGCGAACAATGTGCTTATCGCAATGGTTAGCATGCTCGCCGTCACCGCGAGCACTATCGGTGAGCGCAGCTTTTGTCGTACGGTGCTGAGAAATAACTCTTTGTCTTTTCCTACACTTATCAAAAATGCGAGCAGTACCACAATAAATGCAACGCCTCGGTATGCGATTACCTTCCCTTCGATATCAGGGTAAAAAGCAATCGATATACTGACGAGTGGTACGGCGGCAAGGAGAATGAGGAGCCAAGTAGCTGCTTTTTTCATATATTCCACTACTATATCACAATACAAAAACCGCCCATAGAGAGCGGTTTTTGCGACAGTTATTACTATAGTTCTTTTATTTCGCTGTAACGATAACAGTAGTCGTGCCTGTTTTAGGGTCACACGTTCGAGAGATTACTCCATCATTTGGGAGCGAAGCGGTACGGTATCCCTGCGCACCAATCTGATACGTTGTTCCGGCAAACACCACAGTGTGAGCCTTGGTCGCATCATTATCAAGCATCACCTTTTCACCCTTTTTGAGCGCAAGTGTCTCTGTTACCTTTTCAGAAACACACTGGTCAGTGATTCGGATGATTCGGTCTTGATAGAGATCAAGCGCTTCTTTTCGTGAAAGAGTTGTTGGTGTTGTAGTAGTCGTAGTTGTTGTCTTCGTACCAGTTATACCTGATGTTGTTTTTGTTCCATCAGTGCTCGTCTCAGTAGGAGCAGTGTTTGGTGTTGCATCCTTTGATTTCTTTGGTGAAGCAAATGCAATGATTACAATAACGATAATAATAACTATAACAGTAATAATAGTTCCACGGTTGTTTTTGTTTGGTGCTTGGTTATTTGTTTCCATACGTTAAGTGTATGCTTCCTGCCAGGCATTGCAAGGTGTTATCCCCTATATAAAAAACCAACCTTTTTAGGGGTTGGTTGTGATAGGTACACATCATTTATTAAATTTTTCGAAATAATACTGACCTATCCCTGAAGAATAAAAATCATTTGACCAATTTAGAAGATATTGTGCCGGTGTTGTAATGGTATACAAGAGTGCACCCGTAGGAGAAAATTTCTTTAATTGTATATTTCCTGGAACTGATAATCCATAGTAATTTCCATTTGTATCAACAAGAAATGATCGGGAAAAATCACCAACTGACCCAACTGTAGCTGAGGAAATATAAGTGAACACTGTTCCTGACATAGAATATTTCGCAATAACATTGTCATTAGGAGAATTCCCTGCATTGTAACTGAAGAAAAAATCCTTACCGTCAGAGGTCATGATTATCTCATTATTAGTATTACTAAGCGCAAGCCCAGAAAAAGAAATACGTGTACCCCCAGCATTAATATTGTTTTTGTCATACCGATAGATGCGATTTTCTGCAGTCACCCCATATATCATTCCAATATATAGATAACCCCCAAGAAAAACCGCTCCTCCTTGGGCATTAAAATCAGATAGACTAACTGGCCAATCAAGTTGCAAGTCTCTTTCCTGTATGGGCAATACGCCCGTTTGAAGGTTTAAGTACTGGCTATGTGTTTGAGGTAAACCAAGTTTATCAATCTGATCTCTATACAGAGCTTTGGGTGGTATACCTGCGCTCAGTGGATTAAAGATGTGTTTCCCCCAACCAACAATATCTGGGTGTGTTTGAATTGAATTACCCAGAACCCTGTTAAGAGAATCAACTGACAGCTTGTGTATATTTGAATCCACATTGTCCAATGTTAGGACATATGTCGGACTCAGCGAAACATACGGACTACCAAATCTCAGCGTACCGTGAATATGTAGTGTTGCCATAGGCTCATCAATATTGATGCCAATTCTTCCGTCTTGTGCGAACAATTTGTTTGTAAATACAAACAAGATAGATACTGCAAATAAAATCTTTTTCATGATTGTGTTTTTAGGTTATGAAATTGTGAAGTAGTTTTTACTACTGTATCAAACACAGATAAAGTCTTTCTCAAGAAAACAAAAAACCGCCCGAAGGCGGTTTTTTGTTTAAGTACTATCTAATCCCTAGAGATTAAACGCCACTTACGTAGATGAGGTTAGTCTTGTAGTCACCGTCAATACCCATATTTGAAGTATAAACGTTACTCAAGGTAGCAGCATCTGAAGTTCCATATTCGAGAGCGTAGAGGATAGCACGCTGTTGAGCACCACTTCCTGTTGCGTTAACAGTGATAGTGAAGTCAGCAGTTGCGCCGTCTGCGATCAAGTATGTGTTTGTCTTCTCAGAAGCATCATTGTCTGTTGAAGAGATTGATGCTGAGAAGCCAGCTGTAAGTGTAGTTCCTGCAGCGCTAACAACGTTTACACGGTTGTTACCAGTAGCAGTTGTTGATGAACTTGATGACTGAGCAAAGCTCTTATCAAGGTATACATCCTGATCTACAGCTGTAACACTAATTTTGATAGTGTATGCAGAGTAGTCAGCAGCACCGTCAACAGCTTCTGCAACAGCAGAGATTGAACCAACCTTTACTGAGATACCCTGTGTCATAAATGACTGAAGGTCACCAGTAAGTGTTCCAGTGAGTTCACTAGAAGTAAGGTCTTCTTTTGATTCATCTCGTGCGTCAATGTCATCTGAATCAACAGTAGCTGAAAGTGAATCACCTTCTGCAACAGTTGTTCCGTCAACTTCATTGATGTCAGCAAGAACTTCGAAGTCTACAGTATCGCCTTCACTGATAGTCATATCAATGTCGTCGAAATTGTAAGTTTCAGTTGTTGAAGTACATGGTGTTGAAACACATGCAGCTGCGTCAACTGAGTCAACCTCTTCACCGTCGATCTTAACGATAAACTGTGAAGCGATTTCGTCAATGTCACCAGTACCAGACTTAGTAACACTTACGATAAGACCCTTGATCTGAATGTCAGAACCTTGAGCCTTGAGCTTGCCCTTGAGCAAGACAACGCCGTCAGTACTGTCATTCTGGTCAGCCATTACAACTGAAGCATCTGGGTTCTCAGTAGATTCAGTAAGTTTCAATTCTACATCATTTGCTGTAGAGAAAGATTCAAAGCTGAATGAACGTGTTGAGAGACTTGGGTCTTCTGAGATAGTTGCACCTTGTGCATCTACCCATCGAACAGTAGTCACATCAACTGACCAGTCTTCACCGATGTCATCTGAGTCAAGGTTACTTGCACCAGAGATAGCTACGTAGAAGTTACCAGTCTTTCCAGCCTTGACGATAGCGTCAGATGAGAAAGAGATAGTCTTCTTGTAGTCGTTGTCATCGTTAAAGTCTTCTCCGTCAACTTCTGCAACCTTTGTTGATCCGTACCAGATAGATACAGAGTCAGCATAGTCTTCGAAGTTGTCAGATGCAGGGTTTGTAGGGATTGAACCAAGTTCAAGACGTACTGACTTCACATTGAGGTCAGATGAGTCATCAGCTTCAACAGAGAAACCGAGAACCTTTACGTTGCTCTGGTCTTCACCAACATCCTGATTGTTTGAAGGAGAAGCAAGGAGCTTGTATTCATTAACTGAACCAGCACCACCAGTAAGACCAGTAGTAGTAGTTGTAGTTGTTGAAGAACAAGCTGCACCTGTCATTGGGTTAAACATCTGTCCTACTGCACAACCATTTGTAGTTGTAGTAGTTGTAGTTGTTGAACCAGCAAGAGCTGCACCAGTAGCAGGACCTACAACGCCATCAGCGGTGAGACCATGAGCTGCCTGGAAAGCTACAACAGCTGCCTTGGTGATTGAACCAAAGTAACCAGTTGCAGGTGTAACGCCAAGAGTAGTCTGAAGACTAAGAACCTGTGCGCTACGTACGCCAACCTTGAGGGTTGTTGTGTGCATGTAAGCTGCAGATGCTGCTGTTGCAGAAATTGCAAAAGCGAGTACTGCGCCTACGAGAAATTTTGTAAATTTTTTCATAGTTTTTTTAATTCTTAGTAATGCGTATGTACATATATAGAGTGAATGTAGTGTCGACAACATCACTCTGATGTACAAACGTTTGCATGGTGTGAAGCAGTCTTTATCACCGCCGCACACTATGCGAGCTGCAGATACACGGTAACGAGCCGTATAGTATCTGCCGTGTCGACAAGGCCGATATCATGTCTCCGTCCATCGCCCATCCGAAGAAAGGCGAAAGACAAAAAACAAAAAGAACGACCGCCGAAAATTTCGTAACGGATTTTTATTTCGCTATTTCATTTTCAACGATCATTCCGATGTGGATTTCCAACCCACACTTACGTGTGGGACGAACCGCTCTTGCGAGCGAACCGCACATTTGTCTTCTGTATTCCGCACTCTATTTGCATAGAACGAGGGACAGAAAGACAGTCATCATACTACCATACAAAACCCTTTCGGACTAGTGTGGCAGAATGATGGGCACAGTATAGCGCGTTGCTATATATGATGCCAGTGCCTTTTTGTACAGTAGACAAAATATGTGGAAAACCACTTACATCTTAGACGCAACAGTGAGACGTTTATTACACCACAGCCATGTACACACTCCATCGTTTTGATCCCCTTTTTGTGATGAGACCTTTTGCAACGAGTAGTCCGAGTTCGCGCTGAATCGTCTTCTCAGATAACTCCGGAAAGAGCGTGGTGATGTCTTTTATAGCTGCACTTTTACGGTCATTTATAAAGGACAGTATTTTAGTCTGCCTAAGGTCTTTGTTATCAAAAGATTGGTTTGTTTTAGCGTGCCCAATTGATGTCCTTTTCTCTATAGGACTATCCTTTTTAAAGGACATAATGGACGGTTGTCGCTGCGCAGACAATGTCTCATTTTGTGCAAAGAGACTTGTGAGCATTGCATGACGTGATTCAAACATAGGAGTAGCAAAATGACGAAGCTCAAGACTAATGATGGATGCGTTTTTTTCTGAGATCAAACTCGCAAAAACTGCTGCTGAGAGCAGTGTGTCGATACGAGATGCAACAACTGATTTTGCTTCATCAGTTTCCTCTTCCACAAGCACTACGGCATACTCGCGCAATGCCATACGGATCGGATCATTGTCCGATAGATGGTTGGTGACGAGATAGAGTGCTGCGATAATCTTTTGTCCTTTAGAAGTATCCATATAGTTTAATCTGTGTTGCTTATAATAGTCCTTTTGTGTCCGTAATGAATCAAGAGATAGGTTTGTCTTTTATAACAAACGTTTCGGTCAGTATAACGGACAGATTTCATATCCACAACTTTTTCGTGTGTCCCAATATATCCTTATGGTATAACGATTTTTTATAGCGTACGCGCTGCGGCAGTGATATACTTGAGGCTGTTATCGCTATGGCAAAGAAACAACAGTCATCAAAAGATTCGAGTAAAAAAAATAGTACCAACCATGTTATTCTGGGGCTTTTATTTGTATTAATAGCAATCCTGGCTGCAGGTGGTATAGCAGGTGGCGCAGGTGCTGGTGGCTTCCTCGTTGCAAGTGGTGTGCGCGCACTCTTTGGTGCAGGGTCAGTGATTTTCCCGCTTGGGTTCGGTACTGCTGGAGTACTACTGATGCTCAAGCGTCCACTAGTGGCAACCACAAAAAAGTGGGTGACAGGTATACTCGGAGTGCTCTCTCTCTTGGCGCTCTGTACTATCAGTAATCCTGTTCTCGGAGGTCTCGTCGGCAAAGTACTTGCTGTACCACTTATCGCAGCGTTTGATACAACATTTAGTGCAATTATCCTGGCATTTCTAGCTGCAGGATCCCTCATTGTATTCTTTGACCATACACCAAAACTCTTTCCATTCTTTATGGCGCTCTGGGCAAAGGCCGAGGCGTGGTGGGCGCGTCTTTTTTCTCGAGCTCCTCGTATCGAAGAAGATGTGAACACTATAGTCATGGACGAGATGTCAGCAGGACGACCAGCCCCCCAAGAAATAGAGGAGGCTCCGAAAGAAAAGCCTGCAGTACTAAAAGTAACTGATCCGAGCACTGATGACTTCGTTGTTTCCAACTTCAAAAAGAGTAAAGGGTTCGGCGGCTATACTCCTCCTCCACTTTCACTCCTTGAAGGTGATCGAGGCAAGGCAAATGTCGGCGACGTCAAAGCTAATGCTAATGTCATCCGACGCACCCTCATGAACTTCGGTATCGAAGTTGAAATGGACGAAGTCACCATCGGTCCGACTGTCACTCGCTATGCATTAAAACCTGCACAAGGTGTCAAACTCTCACGTATTGTAGGGCTGCAAAACGACCTCGCGCTCTCGCTCGCGGCTCACCCCCTCCGTATCGAAGCACCTATTCCTGGCAAATCACTCGTTGGTATTGAAATTCCTAATAAAACAAAATCAACTGTCGGTCTCTCTAGCCTTCTCTCTGATCCTGCATTCCAACAATCAAGACCTCTTACTATTGCTCTCGGTCGTAACATCGGTGGAAAGTCAGTACTCAAGAGTATTGCAAAGATGCCGCACTTGCTCATTGCAGGTACGACTGGATCCGGAAAGTCTGTGACCATCCACTCGATCATTACTTCTCTATTGTATAAGCACGGTCCTGACGAACTCCGATTCATATTCGTCGACCCAAAGCGTGTCGAGCTCACTCTCTACAACGGTATCCCTCACCTTCTCACTCCGGTTATTACTGAAAGCAAGAAAGCAATCCTTGCCCTCAAATGGGCAGCAACTGAGATGAATCGCCGATACGATATCCTCGAATCTGAATCTGTGCGCGATATTGATTCGTACCACAAAAAGTACGCATCAGTTTTTGCAAAGCCGGCAGATACTGACGAAGATGGCGGACCTGACCGCATGCCGTACATTGTCATCATCATCGATGAGCTTGCCGACATCATGCAGGCATTTCCTCGTGAACTCGAAGCGGCTATCGTCCGCCTCGCACAAATGTCACGAGCTGTCGGCATTCACCTTATCCTTAGTACACAGCGCCCTGAAGTCAATATCATCACCGGACTGATCAAGGCCAACGTCCCTGCTCGTCTCGCACTTCGTGTGCCAACCGGCATCGACTCACGCACTATTCTCGACACAACAGGTGCTGAAAAGTTGCTCGGGAATGGTGATGCTCTCGCACTTATTGAAAGCAATCAACCAGAGCGTGTCCAAAATGGGTACATCAGTGAAGAAGAAGTCAAAGAAGTGGTAAAATATCTCAAGAACACGTTCAAGGATGATATTCGTGACCAGATTGAACTCTCAGGCGTCGTTGCAGGAGAAAAACCAATGTGGGGCGATAGTATGGAAAGTGGCGATGACGATGACGCCCTCTATGAGGATGCACGCGCTGCAATCATGGAGGCTGGCAAGGCATCAACATCGTACATCCAACGCAAACTGAAGGTTGGCTATGCCCGTGCAGCACGTCTGATGGATATGCTCGAGGAACGTGGAGTGATCGGACCTTCTGACGGAGCAAAACCACGCGAGGTATTATCAGGAGGGATAAAGAACTCAGTAAGTGACCAAGTAGCCGAGGATATGGGTATATGATGACACTCCCTACACAACTCAATATTAAAACAGTCTTGTGGTCGATTATTGGTATCGCCGTCTTGAGTCTGGTAACCTATAACCTCAAAGACAGGATCTTCGGAGCACCGTTGATGGTGATGACAGCACCAGATGGTGCAACACTCGATACCCCATTTCTGCCAGTGACAGGCATCGCCCGACATGCCCGTGAAATCTCAATCAACGGCCGTGCAGTAACTATCGATCGCCAGGGTAATTTTAATGACGAAGTCGTTCTCTCCCCTGGGTATAATATCGTAGAAGTCGCTGCAAAAGATCAATTTGGAAATGAAAAACGGAAAACATATCAGGTTGTCGTAACCCCTGGGCAAAATGTCGCGAGCACAATCAGTGTCCACACCAATCTGTAGGGCTTGAGAAAAAATTTAACAGCATTATTTATACTTTATTTATGGCAAAAAAATCAGCACCAAAAGAAACAAATAGTTCAGTCGAAGATACTATCAAAAGTATTCAGACAAAGTTCGGTGAAGGCGCAATCATGAAGCTTGGCGACTCCCCAAAGGTTAACATCAGTACTGTACCAACCGGTTCAATCGGTCTTGATATCGCACTAGGTATCGGAGGACTTCCCCGTGGACGCATCATCGAAATCTTTGGACCAGAGTCATCCGGTAAGACTACCCTTGCGCTCCATGTTGTTGCAGAGGCACAAAAGCTCGGAGGTATCTGTGCGTACATTGACGCAGAGCATGCCATGGATCCAGACTACGCTGCAAAGATAGGCGTAAAGATCAACGAACTCCTCATCTCTCAGCCTGACACCGGTGAGCAAGGTCTTGAAATCTGTGAGTCTCTCGTCCGCAGTGGCAAGATCGATATTATTGTTATCGACTCAGTTGCGGCACTGACCCCAAAGGATGAGATCGAAGGCGACATGGGCGCAAGCCATATGGGTAAACAAGCACGTCTTATGTCCCAGGCACTGCGCAAGCTCACTGCAATCGTCCACAAGTCCAAGACCATCGTTATCTTCATCAACCAAATCCGCATGCAGATCGGTGTCATGTTTGGTAACCCGGAGACTACTCCAGGTGGTAAGGCACTTAAATTCTACACTTCTATCCGTCTCGATATCCGTCGTATTGCCCAGATCAAAAAAGGTGACGAAGTCGTCGGATCCCGTACTCGCGTAAAGGTTGTCAAAAACAAAGTTGCCTCCCCTTTCAAACAGACAGAGTTCGATATCATCTATGGTGAAGGAGTCTCACTTGAAGGCGAACTCCTTGCATTGGGTGAAAAACTTGGTGTTATTACAAAAAGTGGTACGTCATACTCATACCTCCCTGAAGGTAAAGACAAAGAAGAAGTGAAACTCGGCCGCGGCTATGATGCCTCACGCGTGTTCATGAGAGAAAATACCAAAGTTCGTGACGCTATTACGAAAGACGTTCGCAAGCGAATGAAAGATGTCGTTGCAGAAAGTTCTGGAGAATAATACATTTTAAAATAAGAAAAAATTAAAAGCCCCGAAAGGGGCTTTTAGCATTGTATGGAGATTACTTCTTACAAGTAATACCATTGATTTCAACCGGGAGAATCTGAGAACCTGTTTTGAGATATTTGTTTGCCCATTTGTTGTCCGGATCAGTAAAAAGGCGCTGTGCAATCTTCCCTAAACCAAAGAAATGTTGCTTAGATACGTTACTGCCCTCAAAGGAAAGCCGCATACTACATCCTGTTGCTGTCACATCGACATTGGATTCAAAAATCGTTCCTCCTGTTTCTGATGCTTTGAACGAAGTGCACTTCGCGTGAACACTTCCTATCGAAGCAAGTTCGTCGACATTTTGCCCTGATACCGGTGGATAATTAAGCACCATCAATTGAACTGAGTTGTTTTCCTCAGGTATACCTTTCGCAATTTGTGTATCTAAAAGAAGTAAACATGGTTTTTCAGTCCCTGCCTCAGGAAGATATGCTAACGTACAAGCAAGTGCCGGGTTTTTATCATTATAATTAATGTTTATCTGTACATTTTTAATGTACCCCAAATCTGCCAGGTACTCCAGGAGCACAATCCCCGGGAAGTCATAGAGTAATTTAAATTGATGTGTCATATAACATATTTTTGTTTGAACTAACACTATCATGTCCTGGACATGCGTCAACCACGGTAGACTTTCTGGGTCTTTTCGGCTACAATCTGGTCCTATGGCAATGCTTGAATACAACGAAATCACCCTCCGCAAGATCATCGTATGGGATGGACTTCCTCACGAAGTACTCGCCTCTCACGTCTTCCGTAAACAGCAGCGCAAGCCGGTCAATGCGACCAAGCTCAAAAATCTCATCACAGGGCGTGTCGCTGAAATCTCCTTCGGAGGATCTGAAAAAGCAGAAGAAGCTGATATCTCAACCCGTACTGCAATCTATCTCTACAAAGCAAAGGGTGAGATCTGGCTCTGTGACCCCAAGGACCGTGCAAAGCGCTACACACTCAAAGAAGAAATTGCTGGGGACAAGATGAAATACATCAAAGAAAACAGCGAGATAGAGCTCATCATTTATACCAATGACGAGGATGAAGAACAGGTTATTGGTATCAAGGTACCCGTTAAGGTTGAGCTCACTATCACTGATGCTCCCCCATCCATCAAAGGATCTACTATGACCGGCGGAAACAAAGTTGCAACCGTCGAGACTGGCGCAAGCGTCAATGTTCCCCTATTCATCAATATTGGAGAAAAAATTCGTATCAATACAGAAACTGGAGAATATACAGAACGAGTAAGCTCATAAATAAAAACCCCTCAATTGAGGGGTTTTTATTTATGAAGCTATTTATCGTGTCTTTATTGTTTTTATAGGGGTGGTTGAGGAAGGAAGATCGGTCTTCAATCCTGAAGTATTAACTTTCAAGTTTTCGATAATCACTACTGCGGGGCAATGAGAGTTTGCCATGATGTTATATGGTACACCTACAGTAGTCCACGAACCACCGATATGCCAACCAAAAATGTTCACGCCTCCCGTAAACTCTTCATTGACCCATGCGGTGCCGCCAGGAACACCCGGATACGTGATACAGCGACTACGACTCCTTCGATCTGGTGTTTTTGTATCTGTAGAAGCAGCTACAACAGTTTTCTGAGCTACAAGTTCATTTGTTGCCTGCCCGGCAAGCGCAGCCTGCCCAGGCAACTCTTGGTTTTTCTTAACATATAAAAATGCCACAACTACAACGACAGCAATGACAAAAGTAACAATAAGTGATTTCTTCATAGTATAAATGTTACTGCTAAATAATTACTCGTGTAGTATAGCATAAAAAAGCCGCCTCTTTCGAGACGGCAATAAAACCCTTACAAAACCAAAAATTATGATTGCTCGGGTATATAAAGCAATGTAACTTTTTTTCCAACAAAACGTTTTGAGGACTTTCTATAGTCGATGACAAAAATCTTTTTTCTTTTTTTGTATGTAGCCACCACTATACCGTGATCTACTTTTACAATAATTTTTCTTCTATGTTTCTTTGGTAAACTATCCGGATTTCGGAAGTCATACCAAATTAAAATTGAAGGTCCATCATATGGCGTCAACGATGACGATATACTGCCATCGTAGACAATTTCTTTTTGAGAGATTGTGTCAGTGGGACCGGTCGGCATACCCGACGGCTTACCCTGAGCAATTTTCTCTTCCATTCTTTTGGTATACGCAAAATTCTTTTTTATATCCTGAGAATACCCTACTGCACCAATAACTATTAGTGCAGACAAAACAATGATTTTTTTCATTATGGTGATTTTATGGTGTATGAATTTGTGACAAAGATTCTGTGTTTATAGTAGAATATAACTACTATACTGTCAATAGAGGCCGCTCCAAACAAAAACACTCCCCTTTCGAGGAGTGTTTTTGTTTGGGTTATTAGTTCACGATGAACGGGATAAGTCCCATGAATCGTGAGCGCTTGACTGCTTCAGCCAGCTGACGCTGGTTCTTTGCAGTGAGACCTGTTCGTCGTCGTCCGACAATGCGGCCGTTCGGATTCAAGAATCGCTTCAAGGTATCAATATCCTTGTAGTCGATAAAGCGAATGTTGTTTGCGTTAAAGTAATCGTTTTTCATACGTAAGAATTATTAGTTAAGATTAGAACGGAATGTCTTCGAGGTTGATTTCTTCATCTGGATATTCGATAGTATCGAGATCTGCGGGAGCATCCTTTTGAGGAGCTTCGCCATCACCGATGCCGTTTGAGCTCTGTGAAGGACCACTACCCATGCCGCCTGTCGCCCCACCTGCTTTCGGACCAAACTGGAAGTTTTCCACAATGATCTCAGTACGGTACTTTTTCTGACCATCTGCAGCATCCCAGCTACGAGTCTGAATACGTCCTTCGACATACACAGAACTACCCTTCTTGAGCCATTGTGCCATTGTTTCAGCCTGACGACCGAATGCAACGACGTTGTGATACTCAGTCGAGTCTCGCTTTGCACCGCTCTGGTCTTTCCAGGTACGGTTCGTAGCAATACCAATTGCAGCAACTTTGCTGCCGGTTGGTAGGGCTTTGAGTTCAGGATCGCGGGTAAGATTACCGATAAGAAATACTTTGTTTAAATACATATGTTCTTAGTCTATAGGTGAAGCTGATAGTGTGCAAGATGAGAAATCCCCAGAAGTAAAGGAAAAATAAATTCCTTATTCTGTCTCAGTTTCTTCCTTTTCTGCCGGAGCAGCTACTACTTCCTCCTCGACACTTGGAAGTTTTTCGTGATCTTCTTTCATATCATCTTCAGTAATATCATCGAGAGTTTCGTCTTCGAGACCTTCAATCAATTCATCTGCCAATGATCCTCCGCGCTTTGCTTCGGTCTTTGGCTTCTTGAAGATGATGCTGTTGTCAGCAGTCGTCTTGATGAGGAGGTATCGGATGAGAGTCTGATCAGCATCGAGTGCCTTCTTGAGTGCAACGAGTGCATCAGGGGCAGCTTCAAATTTGATCCACCCAAAATATCCTTGCGTCCATTTTACTTTCTTTCCAGAGACATCTTTTTCCATCTGGTATGCAAGGTCAATGAATTCAGGAAGTCCGTCTGAAAGAACGGTTCCCTCTTGTTTGGTAATGTGCGCTTTGAGTGCGTCAACTGAAGAAGCAATATCGCCTTCAGTGATACTCGGTACGAGGATGAATCCAAGCTCGTACACACGTGTCATGGTGTCTGACATATAACTATTTGTTTGTTTAATAAAAAGCCCGTTTCGGACCGATGCCCTAGGATTAATGCCTTAGAAAACAGGCGCTTCCCAGAGAACGGGGCTGTGGGCACATACTACCCTAAAAGGAGGGTTTTGTAAATCAGCTTATTTTGAAGAGGTTTTTGCTATTTTGGAGGAGCTGAGCCTGTGTTTCTTCTACAGAAATTCTTTTCAGCTCAGCAATCTTCTTCACTACTTCTACAACATACGCCGGTTCATTACGGGTGCCACGATATGGGATAGGTGCTGCAAATGGAGCATCAGTTTCCGGGAGAATACGATCGAGTGGGACATATCGAACCACTTCCTCATACTCAGGAAATATCGTAATGATGCCGGAAAATGAAATATGAAAACCAAGATCCAAAAATTGCTGTGCGGTTTCCTTCGTCCCTGCGAAAAAATGCGCAGTACCTCGCATGCCAGGCCATTGTTTTTTCCATTCCCCTAGTATGACTAGCGCATCTTCATACGCGTCCATACTATTGTGTTGTGGACGAATATGGAGCATGAGGGGCAAATCAGTTTCCTTTGCGAGCGCGATCTGTGCCTCAAATAGTTTTTTTTGTTCTGGAATATGTTCACGCTCTCGCTCGCGATAGTAGTCGAGTCCACATTCACCTATTGCGACAACTTTGCTCTGCCCTGCCAGAGATATAAAAGCATCAGTATCGAATTCTTTGAACCATTCGGTCGGATGCTGCCCCACGCATGCCCAAATACTGTCATGTGTTGCAGCAAACTCTACAGCTTTTGCACTGGTCTCTTCGTCTACGCCGACGCATATTGTCCCTACCCCAGCGGAGTCCATACGCGCAATCGCCTCATCGCGATCAGTATCGAATTGAGTGAGATTGAAGTGGGAGTGAGTGTCGACGATGTTCATAGTTACCATTGAAATTCCTGCCAATCCATTTTCTTTTTATACTCTTTCAAAAGTTCATGAAGCTCTCCTTTTGGTTCTGAAGCACGGATCATATCGATTCCATTTTCTAAATTCATCATTTCATCTTCAACACCAAAAAGCTCCTTGTTCATTCGATTTGGAGACATAAACTCATCTTTTTTGCCGAGGACTACATGGTCTTGAATAATATCAGCAGGATCAAAATTAGGATTATCCCGCTCCTGATATAACCTCCCAGCAATAGCAGATCCTATTGAACTGTTTACACTATATGCCTTATCTATTTCTTGATCATAATTGAGAGTGTTATTCAAAATGGTTATAATTTTTTTTAGAGGCGGAACTGTATATCCATTATTCATATTTTCTGCATTTGTTTTAACCAACCAGTTATCTCCAAAACCAAGAAAAGGATACCATCCACCCTGGTTTTTTCCATCTGTTCCTTGCTTTGATCGATAAAAAGGGATGACGTGATCATTAACTTTCGAAAAGAGAATTGGTCTACCCCATCGAAACGACCAATTTTTATCGGGTGCAGCATGAGCAAGAATGCCATTCTCTAATAAAGCTGACACTCGTTCGTTTTCTGGCAATGCATTTATTTTTTCGATGTATTCATTTTCTGAAACACCAATAGTTGAAAGAATATCTTCTTTATCAATAGAAAATCCAGACTCTTGCGCAACAGTAAGAAACGGTCTTTCGATTATTATTTCTTTATTTTCTTGACTGAAAGGGATTTTTTCCATACCTTAATTCAATCTTTGGAATAATGGTGTTTCTGGTTTCTTATTTTCCTTAATAAGCGCAAGGATTTTTGCAGATGTCTCAGGGAGAAATGGCGCAAGCGAAGTTGCAATAGTATGCAACTCTTGCACCAATTTTTTAATCATATCTTTTCCAACTTCTGGATCAACCTTCACCACCGAGAATGGTTTCTCCAATGCAATACGCGCATCGAGCTCCCCTATTTTTTGCCAGATGATTTGCATCGCTATCTGGATATCAAAATGCTCCATCACTTCTGCAAGCTCTGGGATACTATCTTCTGATACCTCAACAGACTCACAGTGCGCTTCGGAAAGCGTAAGAATGCGAGAAGTCAGATTACCAATACCGTTGGCAAGACCTGATTGAAATGAATCGCGAAAGCGCTCAATCGTAAATGGGCTATCCTCAAAGCTCAATATTTCTTTCAAAAGGAAAAATCGAAGCGCATCAGTGCCGTATTCATTTGCAATAGACAACGGATCAACAACATTTCCCAATGTCTTTGACATACGCAGACCTCCATCAGCTGTTATAAATCCATTGATGACGATTTGAGCTGAATTTGGAAGCTCTGCTGCCATGAGCATTGCCTGCCACATGACCGACTGAAAACGTGTATTGTCTTTGCCGCAGTATTGTGTTGGCGTACCCTCCGTCCAATATTTCTCAAATTTCTTTTCGTCTTCAGGCCAACCAAGGGTCGAGATATAGTTGGTGAGTGCATCAAACCATACATACATAACCTGGCTTTCATCTCCCGGTACTGGCACACCCCATGACATTTTTTCTTTCATTCTCGAAATTGAGAAATCTTGGAGTCCGCGCGAAACAAATGACTTCATTTCATTGAAACGAAATTCCGGGATGACAAACGTTGGATGCTGATCATAAAAGGCGAGTAGTTTTTCTTGAAATGCAGAGAATTTGAAAAAGTAATTTTCTTCACTGATTACTTCAAGCACAACCCCAGGGTGGAGTGGGCACTCTCCTTCTACAAGCTCTGAGTCGGTCTTTTCGGATTCGCAGCCGACACAATATTTGGCTTCATAATTTTTTTTATAAATATATCCACGGTCAGCAACGCGCTTCCAAAATTCCTGTGCAGCACGAACATGATGCTCATCAGTTGTACGAATAAAATGCACCGCATCAGTTATACCAAATGATGCGACCTGTGTTTTAAATGTTTCAAATCCTCTATCAACAAACGCTTGTGCGGACATTCCCTCTTCAGCTGCTTTTGTCGCAATTTTTTGTCCATGCTCATCTGTCCCCGTATTGAAAAAAACATCGTATCCTTGCAACATTTTGTATCGCGCGAATGCATCAGTGCGAACAAATTCTAACGCATGCCCCATATGAAGCGGTGCATTTACATACGGCAATGTGGTCGTTATATAGAAAGGTTTAGACATATTTATACAATTGGTTCTGAAAATGTTGAGTGTGGCGGATTTGATTGTATCGGTACGAGCTTTTGTTTTTCAACATCACTCATATATTCAAGTACAAATACTGCAACCGGCATTGCAATAACTGCACCCCAGAATCCTGCAAGCGTAATACCGACCAAGAATGCGAGCAAGACGACCAATGGCGGAATACCAACAATGCGTCGTGCGACAACAGGACTCAACACATAACTCTCGATCTGCTGGATAACAATATAGAAGATAAGCACCTTCACACCGAGCAATACCCCTCCATCAATCACTGCAAAAAGGATTGCAGGGATCGCCGCAAATATAATACCGAAAGGCACGAGCTCAGCAATACCGGAAATAACTCCAATAAGGAATGCATACTGTACACCGAGCAATGCAAGCACTACAAATACTGCTGCCCCTACAATAAGTCCAAGCAAGAGTTGCCCCTTGAACCATAGCCCAATCTTGCGTTGCGTACGAGCCCAGAGGTCTACGACATATCGTTCATGTTTGGCAGGAGTGAGAATACGCAAAAAAGTATCAATACCCTTTTCCTGAATTGAGAGATAAAATGACATTACTACGATAAGGATACCGTTAAGGAGTCCTCCAAAGGTAGAGCCAATGAATGAGGTCGCTCCTTGGGAAAGAAGTGACGCAGATGTTTTGATATTACCAATCAAATCAGTCAGTGAAGACTGTTTGGTTATATCAGTAACAAGCTGGGTTGCACCGTCGATTGACTGTTTGTCGACTCCGCTTGAAGGGAGATATTTGAACAAGAGTGCGAGCATGTCGGAGAGTTCGCGCATGACAATCGGTACGAATGCATAAAAAATACCGAAAATGATTAACATGGTAAGTGTAAAAATAATCGGAACCGACAAGTTGCGACCAATCTTGTACCGAGCAAATGCATGCACCCCTGCTTCAACAAATGATGCGATGACTATGGAGACCAGAACGAGTAGCAACACATCCCGAAGCATAAATAAAATATACGTCAGGAAAATAAGGAGAATAAGCCGGATGATAGTACCATTGCTGATGCGTGTCGTATGGGATTCACTCATATACTGGTATGGTACCACCCTCTGCCCCTACAAGGAAGCGAGTGCGGTTGTATCGATATCCTTCTCTTCATATGGACCTACCACGGAAAGAGTAGCCCTTGTCCCCACAAAAAGCTTGCGCGCAATACGCCGAATGTCAGCAGCAGTGACTGCTCGATACTCCTTTTCTATGTCCTGTGGTGTCATCAGCTCCTTGCCCATGACTGCAGGAACTCCATAAAATGACGCGACTTCATCAGTTGTCTCAAGTCCGAGGCGAAGCATGCCGATTGCATATTCTTTTGCTTTTGAAAGTTCTCCTTCAGATATGGGTGCCTGTTTGAGCACTGAAAGCTCAGTCGCAATACGTGCAATGATTTCATTGATGCGAGCCTTGTCGATACCTGCAACAATACAAAATATTCCGTGATCCATAAACCCTTCTTGTTCCACATGCACGTAGTACGCCGCGCCCATGTCTTCGCGAAGTATCTGAAAGAGTCGCGCACTCATACCCCTACCCAACAATGTCGCCAGTAGTTGCAATGCGCGCGCATCGCGATGTCGATATGCAACTGAGCGAAAACCGATTGCGATATGTGCCTGGTCAGACGGACGATACATGAGTCCTCGGACAAATGCACTCTGGTTGTCATTTGTTTTTTTCATTTTCACTCCTTTCCGAGCAGTGCTTGTAGCGAATGCCTTTGCGACATCTCTTTTTACAGAAACACTATCAATAGGTCCGGCAACAATGACGACGGTATTGCCCCCATGGTAATGGGTCCGAACATAGTCAATAAAATCCTTTTGCGTAAATGATGAAACAGTTTCTTTACTTCCGATGATGGGTCGCCCAGCAGGCTGATCGGGATACATGAGTTTCACCAATTGCTCCCCCGCTTTTTGTGGCAACTGGTCTTCGTACATATTGATTTCCTCGATAATCACCCCTTTTTCCTTTTCAATTTCGATCTCAGGGAATGTTGAATGCAAATAAATATCTCCCAGCACATCGATGAATGTTGCGAGGTGTGATGGGTTGCCTTTGGCATAGTAACCAGTGTACTCATTGCTCGTGAATGCATTGGACACGGCACCGATTGCATCAAGTTCTTCGGCAATAGCGCGGGAAGACGTACGTTTGACGGTACCTTTAAAAGACATGTGTTCCAAGAAATGCGAAAGGCCGGCCTGTTTGTCCGCCTCATACGATGAACCGGTACCAACAAGGACAAGTGCTGTTGCAGTCGTTGCATCAGGTTGTGGAATGGTAATGAGACGCAAACCGCTTGGGAATGTAGTGATTTTTGGTTTCAATGGTTTATTTCAACTTACTACTCAAGTAGCTTTCAAGCTCTGCAATTGCAATACGTTCCTGTGTTCCTGTATCACGATCACGGATCGTCACCGTATCAAGCAGTTCAGGATTTTCACCCAATGTATCAAAGTCGATCGTCACACAATATGGTGTACCGATTTCATCCTGGCGACGATAGCGTTTGCCAACATTTCCGTTGTCATCAAATTCACACATGAAGTTTTGGCGAAGTACTGAAAATACTTCTCGCGCCTTTGCAACAAGTTCTGGTTTATTTTTCAAAAGTGGAAAGACCGCGCATTTGATTGGTGCGAGTTTTGGATGGAGTGCAAGATACATACGTGTGTCTCCTTCACCAAGGTCTTCTTCACGATACGCATTGTCCAGGAACATCAAGAACAGACGTGCAAGTCCGACCGATGTCTCAACGATATGCGGTACAAATCGCTCCTTTGTGTCTTCATCAAAATAGTTGAGATCAACACCCGAGAATTTGGAATGCTGCGAAAGATCCCAATCCCCTCGCGCATGCACTCCTTCTACCTCTTTGAAACCACCAAGACCTCCAAAGTTGTATTCGATATCATATGCATCACTTGCATAGTGAGCGAGTTTTTCATGCTTGTACCAATGAATCTTTTCCTCTGGGATGCCGTAGTCAAGATACCACTGCCATCGCGCATCTTGCCATGATTTGAAGAGTGCTGCAGTCTGGCTCTGATGATGGAAATACTGCATCTCCATTTGCTCAAATTCTCGTGTACGGAAAATGAATTGGCGAGCATTGATTTCATTTCGAAATGCCTTTCCAACTTGAGCAATACCAAATGGCATTTTCGGATGCAATGAATCAAGTGTATTTTTATACTCCAAATAAATACCCCCACATGTTTCAGGACGAAGATACACTGGATCTGCCTCTGCAAGGTTTTCTGTTACTGCGCCAAGATTTGAATTGACCATCAGTGAGAACACTTTCGCTTCGGTAAAGTCACATTTACCACAGTTTGCGCATACGAGCTTTTTCTCTGCTTTCAATTTCTCAAGTTCAGTATTGATGAATTCAATCGGCATCTTGTCAGCGACAATACCAAACTGCTCAAGGATGTGATCTGCACGATAGCGCGCCTTACAGTTGCGACAATCAATCTGTGGATCGTTAAATCCACCAACGTGTCCGGACGCAACCCAGGTCGTCGGATGCATAAAAATAGCACTATCAAGCCCTACCACATCGTCCCGGAGTTGAACCATGGATTTCAGCCATGCCGCACGGATATTGTCTTTCAGTAGCGTGCCGTAGTGCCCATAATCATAAATACCCGCCATCCCACCATATATTTCAGATGACGGATAGACAAATCCCCTTCGTTTGCAAAGGCTGATAAGTTGTTCCATTGATACGTGACTGGTCATATTGGTCATAGGTTTTTATGGTACCACACGTTCCTTTCCGACGATATAGAGGGGGTCTGTGGCCAGCACAGTGGTCAATGCGGGCCGAGTTGCAGAAACAGCAGTATTTGTCACCGCGTCAGTTGCAGAAATTTCTGTCTCCCCGAGAAGCGAAAGCTCAGATCCGACCTGAGTCTTGGTCGGTTTGACTTTGACTTGGAATGACACACTCTTTGATCGAGGTGTTGCAGTGGCACGAGGCATTGAACCAGCATTCCATGTCACGGTCCTTGTGTCGGGATTATATCGAACATCTTCAGTTGAAGGATTGATGACTCCGGTCCAGGTTGTACCATTTGGAAGCACCGCTGAAGACATAACACGCGACAATGCATTTTCAGCAGGTTGAATCGTCCAAGTGAGCGTATAGGTTGTTTCAACATCTGCCTTTGCTGGATATGGTCCCGTGTTTTTGATCAAGCCGACTGAATACAATGCCTGGGCTGCGAACTGAAGATTTGAAGAGAATCGTACCGTCTTTTGATCAATCGTATCAATCGACTGCTCTGTGTTCTCCCGATCCGGAAACGTACCCCGTACTGAAAGCGCAAGGCTGATATCTTTGAGTCCCGCAGTACCACTAATGGTTGAAAATTTGAATGGAAATTGACCTCGCGCTCCCGGCGCAATACTGCTGATACTCGGATCGGAGTCCGCAGTCCACGTGAGTGTATTTGCAAGCGGGTCATAATAACTATCTGCGGCATCAATCGAAGCAGTATCGATAGAAGTACCCTCGAGAGCAATCGTAAATACTGGATTGATGATAGTAAGTGGTGAATTGTTTACCCACGTGAGCACTCCCTGGATCGGCAAACCGATTGGTACTGCCACGATATCTTCAGACATTCCATTCACCTGAATTTGTCCAGAAATAAACGGCTGCGCAATGACAGTAGATGCAAGTACCGAGCTATAGGTCACCGCAATCTTGCTACTCGTATCACTCTCAGGTGTTCCAACATACACACGGAATGCTTTTTCATCCTGCTCTTGCCCCACTATCCTACCCTGGATTGAGATAGTGCGCTCTGCACCCTTCTCCAAATCTCCAAGCGCCCAGACATTATTACCCGCAACGGGAGCCGGGATCGCAGACTGAAAAACAAAACCATCGGGATACTCGACACGAGTGACAACATTGTTGAGGAGTTTATCACCAGAAAATGTGTTGTGGATGGTAAGAGTAAAAGGTTGGTTGGAAACAATAGCCGTCGGAGCATCGACCTTGAGCCCTACAGGAGAAGAACTAATCAGTACCGAGAAGCTATTCTCCTTTTGAAATGTTGTTGCTGTTCCCTTGAGCTGGTAACTCAGCGTTGCCTTAATCTCACGACTCGCACCCTGCTCTCCATAGAGAACGACCGAGAAACTATGACTCTTGGTTTTACCTGAACCAATCGTATCAAGTGGTTGCTCAAGTCTCACCACATCACTTCCCGTCTCATCAGTCGCTCCTTTTGGATAGTTGATCGTGAGCACTGCGTTGACGAGGTCCGCCGCATTTTTGTTGACCACCTCAACCTGGATCGGCAATGCTTCTCCTCCACCAACAAATGAGTTCCCCAGAATAGTCAGATCAACATTCTTGCTTGAGAGTGTGAGTGCGCCACGATAGATTGAAAAGAGTGCGGCACCGGCGCCAATGATAAAAAAAATAAGTGTGAAGAAAAAGAATCGCTTGTATCCTGACACACCGGTCGGATGTTTTATTTTTTCGTCAGGAAGTTCCGTCGCCCCCCATGTCGATGTCGTATTTTGTTTGATTGGATGAAGAATACCAAACTTGCGCTGCGGCTGTCCTGCAGGGTCACGTGTATAAAGTTTTTTCTGGAGTTCAGCAATGTGATCTATTTCTCCGGGCATCCTCAGAGTATAGCAAAAAACTAGAGATGTGTTTCGGTAATCGCCTGTTGAACTTCCCGTATCAGACGTTTGCTTGTCGCAGCATCAGTTGCACGAATTGCATCGCCCAGTGGTAGCATCAGGAGTTCCTCATCCCCACCCGCGACTGCAATATAGCCAAGCAGTACCAGCGTCCTCCATATTGATATCGTATCAAATGCAACCACGTCGTATCCGCCTTCAACCAAACAATCCGCACATGATCGCAAATGACTAAAGAGTTCCTCATGCGGTGCCTCCCCCGCCAAAAATCGCTCAAGCGTAGCGAGTGTACGAACAAAACTTCTCGTCAACGGATCCCTCACTCTTCCTCGCACCGGCTCATCATCAAGCACAGCACTCACCATCCGCCATACTTCCTTGCCCCGAACGAGATCGGCAGAGATAAATGAATAGTCGGGCGTCTGACCGCGCAATTTTGCCTCAGGCTTCCTGACCCCTTGTGCCACTGCCACCACCAGGCCAAAGTCCTTGGTAAAGAGCCAGAAACGCTTGTTAGCCTCTGCTGCCGGCGCGCTCTTGAGGATGACCGCCTTGGTGTGATGGATAGCGTGCATGATGCAAAAAGTGTAACACGGGGTGTTCTTGACATATTAAAGAAAGTGTTTATAGTAAAGACAAATTGTTAACACTTAAACTACATAGATATGCCAATCGTAGAGATTCATTCACGGATACAGGCTTACCATATCCCTGTTCTGGACGCAGCCATAAAAGCTGCGCTCCTCTCAATCGAAGAATTAGAGCTCAAAGATGCTTCATGGATAAAAGTTTATTTTGTAACGACGTATGCAATGGAAAATCCCTGCATGGTAAAAATAACATTGGACAAAAAGCTGCAACGCACCAAGGAAATCCTTGATAGAGCAGCGGACGCCATTCACGACATCTTGAAAGATCATGGAGACTTCACTATGATCGAAGTCCTGACATTTTGTTTTACTCCTGCTCTATCAGGACAGAGACTAAGCAGAAAAGAAGATAAGCCCGAAGAAGAAAGTAACACCAATGCGTAAGCTGCGGTGTTTTATTTATTACATACCATCCACTTCCCCTCACTAATAACTTCTACATCTCCATCGATAACCTTTACTGCTGATTGATCATCAATAACATATATCTTTTTACCCATATCATCAGTAACCTTTTTAATATTTTCCTCCCTAACTCCAGGAAAGTTTGAGGACTTGAAATGAGGAATAACATAGAAATCAACAAGGTTCAAAGCGTCCATATCTTGTGACTTATCCATATCCTCACTATAGAGCACCTGAGAAACAGTCAGTATAAGATTTGGATTCGTTACCATACTTCCCGCACTGACTCCTACATAAACCTTTTTTGAAAGAAGATCAGGTAGCATTTTGTCCAGACCACTTTTCTTGATCCATTCCATGAGATAGTACGTATTTCCTCCTTCAAAAAATAGTACATCAGCCGCTTCTATCTTTTGCTTCCACACGGTCTCGGGAAATGATGAAATATCAGCAATATCAATCGATTTACATTGCTGGTTTTTAAGATTAACCAAATCATCAATGAGCCATTCCTTGCCACCCATTTCTATATTTGATGCTGTTGGGATAACGACAATACTGGTTTCAGCTGCAGGTTTCCCCACAAGATCAAAAAGTGCTTTTGCGATTGAGTTGTTTGATAGACCGTTTGAGGTGAGTAGTAGTTTCATATATCTATTTTACTTTATTGGGCGGATACTTCTCCAATATTTTCTCCACAGTGGATAGAGCAGGAAAATACCGACACCAGCAAGTGCAGACCAGGCACCGAGGAGAATGAAATAAATAAACCAGAGCATCTCTTTTACATAGAAATAGTAATGCAGCTTCCAATAGCACTCTATTTCTACTTTCTCTCGGGCAGCATGGCGCAGCGCCTCACGTTCATGGAGGCGTTCCGCGATTTGTGTATGACCAAATGTAACCAAGACAGCCAGCACACCAATCCATTCAATAAGCCCTTTTTGAGTAATAAGCGCGACCGCAACTAAAATCGCTGCAACAACTGCAAACTCCCCTACCCATGTTTTGTACGTAAATATCTTTTTCATACGTTACTGAATTATTATTTCTTCCCCACTGACAACAACTTCCTTCGCCCCAACCGTCTTCTTCAATTCCTCACCAAACATATCTACAATCTCTTGGTATTTTTCTGGAAGGGTTAACATGATCACATCCTGCGGTGCGAGATCTTTTTCTTTGCGGAGATCTTGCACTGCACGGACAAGCTCGCGATAGTCACCTTCGAGTTTGAGCTCGGGGGTAATTGCTGTATCAATAACAACACTTAATTCATTACCTTCATTAAATTTAACTTCTTTTACATTCAATTCATCTTTAATTAAAGAAACCATAGAAGCTTTAAGTTGATATCCAAAAGTATTGAGAAGGCCCAAAGGTTGACGGATCGGAAGATTCTCTTTTTTTCGAAAAGCGTTTCCCATTGTTGAAATTTCTCTTGTTTTTTTCATTTCTTCCAAAATTTCAAAATCAATTTCCGTCGCCTTTGACCAGGTACTCAAATGCACACTTTCTTCGTCAGTATCAGTTTTCAACTTCTGCCAAAGATCTTCTGTCATGAACGGTGCAAACGGAGCCAACAGTTGGGCCGTTGTTTTCAATACATGATAGAGCGTTCGTTTTGCATCAGTGTCCCCATCCTTGAGGCGGTCACGGGAACGGCGCAGGTACCAGGTTGAAAGGTCATCGAGGAATTCACGGAGGCTGCGGGTCGGTGTAAAGAGGTCATACGCATCAAGACCAGTAGTGACTGCTTCGATCGTCTGATTGAGTCGTGCCATGATCCATTGATCAAGGACATTTGCGCTCTCTGTATATGAACCTTCGAGGTTCTTGTCGCGATAGAGTTCGTAGAATGAATACACATTTCCAAGGAGATTGAACACCTTGTTGTTGATTTCAGCAACACTCTTCTCATCATAGTTCTTGCTCTCGCCTGGCTGGTTCACCGAATACATCCAGAACCGCACCGCGTCCACACCAAACTTATCCATTTGTTCAAATGGTTCGACGATATTACCAATCGATTTGGACATTTTTTTGCCATCTTTATCAAGCAAGTGTCCGAGGGAAATGACGTTCTTGTACGGTGCGCCACGCTCCATGAGTACACCCACTGCAAGGAGTGTATAGAACCATCCGCGTGTCTGATCGATTGCCTCTGAGATAAAGTCTGCTGGGTATGCCAGAGTCTCTGAGTGTTCGAATGGATAGTGATCCTGCGCAAATGGCATCGAGCCCGAGTCGAACCATACATCCATCACTTCCTTTACACGGCGGAATTCCTTGCCATCTTTTTCGAGAATGACGTCATCGATATAGGGGCGGTGGAGATCAAGCTCGTAGCTATCATTGTGCGGAAGTGGCGTGAATGAAATCTGACGAATTTCTGCATTATTAAAATTTTTATACTCCCGAGTCTTTGCAAACATTGTACTGATAGCAATATCATTGGATAGAAGTTCCAATGCGCGAGCAGTCGCACCGTGACATACGATAAGAATATTTTTATCTTTGTATTTTGCATCGATACTATACAGGAACTCTGCTGACCGTTTGAAAACTTCCGCATATGATTCTCCATCGGAAGTTTTGAACTCGTATCGATCCACTACGTCTTTGTTGCGTATTTCAAAATAATCTTCGATTGATTTATTAGTGGTATTAAACTCACTTCCAACATTCCATTCCCCTATGCGAGGATCAGGTACTATGTCCTTTGAAGAAATACCTAGTGCATTTGCAACAAGCTCTGCCGTCTCTCGAGTTCTAACAAAAGGAGAAGTAACAATAAGATCTATATGCTTGTCCGTAAAAGCTACAGTAGCGGTACGCACCTGTTCTTTTCCTGCCTCCGTAAGAGGGTCATTTGCAGTACTATCACAACTCCATTGTTGCTTTACATTACTTTCAGATTGCCCGTGACGCATGATCGTATACGTATTACCTGACTTCTTACTGTACTTCTTCAAGGTATCAACCGAATCAACGACAATCTTCTCGCCATCAGCAGCAACCCAAATCGGCAATGGTGTCCCCCAGTATCGCTCGCGGCTGATCGCCCAGTCTTTGACCTCGCGGATCCATTCGCCAAAACGTCCTTCTTTGATATGGTCGGGCTCCCAATTAATCGTGTCATTTGCCTTCATGAGGTCATCGCGAAGTTCTGACATGCGGATATACCAGCTGTCACGCGCATAATAAATGAGCGGTGTCTTACAACGCCAGCAGTGCGGATATGAGTGCTCGTACTTTTCTTTTCTAAATAATAGTCCGCGATGTGCAAGGTCTTTGATGATATCAATAGCTACTTCTTCATCTTTTACAAAACGACCTTCAAGGAAATCAATCCCTGCAATGAACTTTCCTTCTTCATTGACTGTGTGTATCTTTGGCAATCCAGCACTCGTACCAAGCACAAAGTCATCTGCTCCATACATCGGTGCAATATGTACAATACCGGTACCGTCAGTTGTGGTGACAAAGTCTGCTGCATATATTTTGTGTGCAGTATCAGACTGGAGTGCTGCTACCGTGTAGATCTGCTCATATTCCATACCCACCATCTCACTTCCCTTGTGCTCTGCAACTATTTCATACGGATCGGTAATAAGTGAGAGTCGCTCTCTTGCAATGACGAGTATTTCTTCCCCTACTTTTATTTCGACATACTCAATATCGGCGCCAACTGCGAGTGCGACATTTCCTGGCAGTGTCCACGGTGTTGTTGTCCATGCTACAAAATATGCTTTTTCAAATCCTTTGATTGGAAACTTCGCATACACCGTCAGGTCCTTGTCATCATGATATTCTTGTGCCAACTCATGCGACGCAAGTGTTGTTCCACAGCGAGGGCACCACGGCAATACTTTATAGTCTTTGTAGAGCAATCCCCGATCGTTGACCTTGCTGATGATACTCCAGAGCGACTCCATGTATGATGGATTGAATGTATAGTATGCGGTTTTTTTATCAACCCAGTAGCCGATACGATCAGTGAATACTTCCCAGTCATGAATATATGTAAATACGCTCTCTTTGCATTCTTTATTGAATGCCGCCATACCGTATTTCTCAATATCTTTTTTACTCGCAAGTCCGAGTTTCTTTTCAATCTGAAGTTCAACAGGGAGACCGTGCGTATCCCACCCCGCACGTCGTGGTACAGAGAATCCTTGCATTGTTTTATAGCGCGGGATTACGTCCTTGAATGCGCGAGCTTCGAGATGGTGGAGTGCAGGCTTTGCATTTGCAGTCGGTGGCCCTTCGAAAAAGACGAATGGTTCGCCGTCCTTGTTTTTCTCAAGGCTTTTTTGAAAAATATTCTGTTCCTCCCAAAAAGCCAAAATACGCTCTTCCCGGAGCGCTGCAGCTGATTTTTCAAAGCTTTTTTCTTCCATATGGACTGATTTTAGCACAATTTTTTAGAGATGTTTCTTTTCAAGCAATTCTTATGCTTTGACTGTAATACGAATACGGCGGAAGAAAAATACCTTTACGAGCTCAATCGATGCGAAGTACGCGAGACTGATACCAATAATTGTTGCAATGATGAATCCTGGTACCGGAGTGAATCCAAAATATGTACCGAGTTGTGAGAGTGCGATACTCCACGCAATGATAGTCGTGAGGAATGCAGCGCCGATTACCAAACGATGCGGACGACTCACCTTCCAGACGGCATGCGCAGTACGGATAAAGAAGACCGCAAATACCTGAGAGAAGAATGACTGCATAAACCAAGCGGTTTGGAATCCGCTCGCACCGAGATGATAGAGCTTGTACAAGACAAAGAATACGAAGAAGTCGAATACTGAACTGAGCAAACCAAATACAATCATGAACCGTTCGAGTGCCTTGATGTCCCACGGGCTCGGACGGTTGAGCACATGCTCGTCGACGTGATCAGCAATGAGCGCAATCTGCGCAGATTCGTAGAGCAAGTTATTCAAAAGAATCTGAGTTGGCAGCATTGGCAAGTACGGCAGTACAAGCGACGCACCGGTCATTGATATCATATTGCCGAAGTTTGATGACACTGCCATCGATATATATTTCTGTGTATTTGCAAATGTCTTTCGTCCTTCCTTCACTCCTTGTACCAAGTGGTCGAGGTCTTTGGTCGTCAGCACAATGTCCGCACTTTCCTTTGCAACATCGAGTGCGTTGTCGACTGAGATGCCCACGTCCGCACTACGCAATGCTGGCGCATCATTAATACCATCTCCCATATAGCCGATCGTATGACCTCGAGCCTGGAGCGCACGGATGATGCGGTTTTTCTGAATCGGGGTCACTCGAGAAAATATAGTCGTTTCTTCTGCGCGGACCTGGAGTGCCTCGTCAGGCATCGTCTCAATCTCTACCCCATCAAGCGTGCCTTTTGAAATGAGCCCTACTTCGCGCACAATATGCTCAGCAACGAGTCGATGATCTCCGGTGATTACTTTTACCTCAATATTTTTGCGACAAAGTTCCTCAAGGATACGCTTCGCATTTTCTTTTGGTGGATCAATGAATGCAATGAAGCCTGCAAATGCTAAATCATGCTCATCGGCAACAGTATAGGTATCTTTTGTTGAAACAATACCCGTTGCAACCGCAATCACACGATACCCTTCTGCTGACAATGACTCAAAGAGTGCAAGTGCAACAGTCTTTGCAGCAGTATCAATACGACACACACCAAGCACTGCTTCAGGGGCACCCTTGGTGATGAGCTGGGGTTCGTTCATACCCTTTCGAACAATCATACTGTCCCGACGTCGCTCAAAGTCAAAAGGAATTTCATGAACCTTTTCATACGTATCAGTTGCAAACGTTTCGCCCTCAATAATAGCAGTATCTAGTGGTGTCTTTGCAGAACCTTTCAATACACTTGATATGTACGCCGCTTCAAGGACTTGTTGTGACGTTGCACCGGCACCATCGACATATTTAACCAATACGATACGGTCTTCAGTGAGCGTACCAGTTTTATCAGTACACAATATGTCCATTGAACCAAAGTTCTCGATTGCCGAAAGCTTTTTCACAATGACGCCTTTTTTCGCCATACGAAGAGATGCACGCGAGAGATTTACTGCAATGATGACCGGCAGCAAATCAGGTGTGAGCCCTACAGCGAGAGCCAGTGAAAAAATAAGAGATGAGAGAATATCATGCTTAAGATATGCATTGATCAAAAAAATAATAATGACCAATATAAGAATCACTCGAGTGAGCAATATACTGAAACGGCGAATACCTCGCTCAAATTCACTTGGCTGTTCTTTTTCGGTCAACAACAATGCAATACTTGCAAACTTCGTTGAGCGACCGATCACCATGACTTCAAGCACTCCTTCTCCACTCACTACCCCACTACCCATGAACACATTGTCACCGACGCGTTTTTCAACGGGCAATGAT
The DNA here is from genome assembly GCA_964443635.1 of uncultured Candidatus Saccharibacteria bacterium. Taxonomy (GTDB): domain Bacteria; phylum Patescibacteriota; class Minisyncoccia; order Phycocordibacterales; family UBA9973; genus UBA4124. The sequence goes on from CAYUDJ010000002.1 coordinate 40,459, forward strand.
TCACCAGTAAGAGCACTCTCATTCACATAAAGCGTGCCTGATGCACGGATAATCCCATCAGCAGGGATTACACTTCCTGCAGCAAGTACGACAATATCCCCCGGCACGATTGTCTCGTGCGGTATTGAGACTACGACACCATCGCGAATGACGGTCGCTTTTGGTGAAACGCGAGACGCCAATGCCTGCGCCGCTTTTTGTGACTTGTATGAAATAACAAAATCAAGAATTGAACTCACTACCACAATACCGATAATGAGAATGCCACTGACTGTTGCGCCCGTTGATAGAGCGATTACCGCTGCAGTAAGCAACACTAGTACGAGCGGATTCTTGAACTCTGCCAGAAATGTGATAACAGCAGATTGCTTTCGTTCAGTCACTAGAATATTGCGACCAAACTTCTCTGCACGAACTACTGCGTCAGAGTTGGTGATGCCATGAAAGGTGCTGGTATCCATAGGAGGTTATGCGGTGGCAAGTTGGTGCGAAGGAGAATTGATCGCGCGTTTATCAGCTTCTACCATTTCAATCACCCGAGCAACCAGGCGCTTTGGATCACTATCAAAAATTATTTTATCTCCTGGACGATCGCTCTTTGCAATCATATCCTTGATTTGTTCTGCCATGGTCCATGGACCTTCGAGTACACCAATCGGTCGCCCATCTTCAAATGCAATCGTAAACTCGTGAATAGTACCAATACGTCCACAACCGATAAAAACAGCATCGCAACTACGGGTGAATATAATGTCACGCCCCGGAAACCCAAATCCGGTATAGATAATGAGATCCATATAATCCACCGGGAGACGGTAGTTCTCTATGTGTTCTTTTTCAGTTGCTGCCGGAGAGAGTCCGATTGAAACACCGTGCTCTGCTTTTGCACCCATACATGACCATAAAGGAAACCCCGTCGTAGCGCCAGTTATCAGTATGCCACCTTGGCGGACAATCTCAGCACCGAGCTCTTTTGCTTTTTCAAGTGCATTGAGTCCACAATGCCCCGTCTCGGCAGCACCGGAGACCCCAAGCTTGAGCTTCAAATGCCCATGCTTATCATTATTTTCAAGTGGGCCGTTGTAACAGATGTATTGGTTTGTTGGTGTCGGTGTTGTATCCATTTTTTTAATTGCAATCCAATTCTACCACGTCATTTGCTTGTGGCGCGAAAGCCATGATGCCAAGTGTATCGCGCAGACGCTGGGTGAGAAACAGCGCCGATGCGGGTTCCCCCATGACAACAAACACTTTCTTCACGGTGTCTTGGACCTGTTCGACAAACTCCACCAAATGATCAGAGTCTTTGTGTCCAGAATATCCGTCGATAAATACGACATTGGCACGTACAGAAATACTTTGTCCATTAATATGCACTTCCTTTGCGCCTTCTTGGATTGCACGACCCATCGTGCCCTGTGATTGATACCCGGTCAAGAGTAGCGTGTTGTTCGGGTCAGGTAAATAATGAGCCTCATGATGAAGCACACGCCCACCATTACTCATCCCACTCCCCGCAATCACGATCTTTGGATTGGGTGCGTGGATGATATCTTTTGACTCTTCGGTGAGCAGTGTGGATTTGAGTCCCGGAAAATTAAAGATGTCGTCGCCATCCCCGATCTGCTTGCGCGCAAAGTCATTGAAATATCTCGTAAAGCCACCATATATTTTCGTCAGACGGATACCAAGTGGTGAATCAAAAAATATCGGCATCTGCGGCACACGATCATGTTCAACGAGCTGATCGATTTCAAACAAGAGTTCTTGAGAACGCTCGAGTGAGAACGTCGGAATGATGAGTGTGCCCTTGCGGCGAAAGTTGTCCTCGATTGTCGCCTCAAGTTTGATACGCCGTTCGTTGCGGTTTGAGTGATTGCGGTCACCGTACACACTTTCCATGACCATGTAGTCGACGTTTTTCAAACTTTCGGTGTCATTGAGTAACGGAGACGGTGAGTTTCCAAGATCCCCAGTAAAGATAATCTTTTTATTATTATATATAATCTCGAGCATACCAGAGCCGAGAATGTGCCCCGCATCGCGGTATCGGAAAATGAAGGGACCAATCGCAAGGTCCTGATGATAATCAATGACCTTCCAACTTGAAAATACTTTTTCTAAAATTACAGGACTATATATTTTGCTGAGCAACTCATTTTCGCTATGCGAAAGAATATTCGCAGTATCATCAAGCATGAGCTTGGTTATATCCTTGGTAGGAATAGTCGAATAGATGGTACCCTTGAACCCATCATGAATAAGTTTTGGAATGCGGCCGATATGGTCGATATGTCCATGAGTAATAAAAAGGTAGTCGATAGTTGCAGGGTCGTAGACAAATGGTTCCCAGTTCTGCTCATCCGCCATTTTTGTCCCCTGCGAGAGTCCGCAGTCGACGAGAAACTTAATCCCTTCCGCTTCAACCAAAAAATT
>CAYUDJ010000003.1:0-24659 GCA_964443635.1 uncultured Candidatus Saccharibacteria bacterium
GAATGTGGTATAATACATACCGTTATCAATAATAATAACTATATATACATATGACACCATTAAAAGCTCTCTGCATGAAATGTCGCGATGCGAACAACAAACCGACTATGCAGGAAATGAAAGATATCAAGGTAGAAGAACCAAAGCCAAACCGTTTTAGTGCTCGTGGACAATGTGCAACCTGTGGCGGCAATATGTTCAAGTTTCTCTCAAAGGCTGATGCCGATGCGATAAAGAGCGCTGCCTAATATGTTTATCATCGGCATTCTTTTGGGTGCTGCGGCACTCATGTTCATCCTTCAGAATTTTATGGTGATTAGTGTGAACTTCCTTGTCTGGCATTTTGATGGAAGTCTCGCATTTGTTATCTTGCTGTCGGTTGTTGCGGGTGTATTGATTGGAGCATTGCTGTCTCTACCGGAACTCATGCGTCGTGGATCACATTCATCACGACTTGAAAAATACAATCGACAACTTGCGACAGAGCTCGATGTGCACAAGGAAAAGCTTGCGGCAACTGAAGCAAAACTCGAAGTTACTGAAACACCGATTGTTATCGAAACAACAAATCCCAACCTCTAATTTTTTACAGAGAAAGATACTATAAAAATACCATGTCATAAAGCATGGTATTTTTGTATTGCATCAGTAGCTCTATAGAGGTAGGATGGATTCATGTATACCGTGTATATCTTGGAATGTGCAGATGGCACCTATTATGCAGGTTCCACGAGTAATATTGAGAAACGACTTCATGAACACAACAATCTCAAGTCCGGCGCCCACTATACGAAAATCCGACGTCCGGTATCGTTGAGATATTCAGAAACAGTAGAGACTCTCGCGGAGGCACGTGCACGTGAAGCAGCGCTAAAGCGGATGAATCGTAGTGAAAAACAATCACTTGTTGTTAGGATGATTGTTTGAGTGGTAGGGTAATAAAAAAAGTTGTACCGATGTGTTCGGTACTGGTGAAGGTAATCGTGCCACCAAAGCTCTGTTCGATGGCGTGTTTTGTACATGATAGACCAATCCCCATACCTCGGACACTATCTTTACTAGTAACAAAGAAATCAAATATCTTCTTTTGCATAGCTTCTGGAATACCACATCCGTTATCTTTTATGTGGATTGTCGCTGTAGTGTTCTGGCAGTTGAGATTGATGTGGATTATGCCGTTTCTTCCTTCGCAGGCATCAATTGCATTTGCTATCAAATTGATAATGATATGGTGAAATTTTGCAGCATTTCCATAGAGCATACCGACGCCCGTATCTGTACATATAATCATGGTTTTAGTTTGATTGATGCGATAGCGCAATGTCGCTAGTGCTGCGTTGATTTCATCCTTTATTGAAAATAAAGAAGGCGGTTCGTCAACGCGGACCTGACGTCGAATAGTTGCCATCATATCGCCCATATGTCGACTACTCGTGACTGCTTTTGATAGGTACTCTTTTACTTCTGGTAGGTTTTTTCCTTTACAGCGCTCAAAGTTATCGATTGTTCCGATAAGCGCAGAAAGAGGAGTCATGATATCGTGGAACATGCCTGAAGAAAGACGGCCGAATTCTGCATGCCGATACAAACGATCAACTTTTTCACGGTGGAGTGCTTCCATTTCTTGTACTCGGCGATTTACTTTATTTTCTACACTACTCCCAGTATTGGAGTGTCCTGACAACCACGAGGTACCTATAACAATAGTAACAGTTATCAAGGTTTGAATTGCGATAGCAGTATGTCCCACCATGGAAACACGAAGTATAAGTGAACTTTTTCAATAAAATCTAAATTTTTTCTAAAGATCACCTATCGCTTCAAATCAATCTTGTATCCACGACCTGGTACGCAGTGGATAAGTTTGCGTGGCGCAAATCGGTCTATCTTCTTGCGGAGATTTAAAATGTGAGTTTCGATAGTGTTTGAAAATGGATCAAGGTCTGCATCCCATATGTGTTCCATGATGGAGTTTCGAGAGAGTACCGATCCGGAATTACGGAGTAAATATTCGAGTAATGAAAATTCTTTACGGGTAAGATACACCGATTCTTCTCCGCGAATGACTTGTTGGGTCGATGTATCGAGTGTGAGATCGTCCATTGTAAACACTGCTTTTTGTTGCAACTGAGGCCGTCGCATGACTGCCTGTATGCGGGCGTACAATTCATCAAAATAAAAAGGCTTTCTGATGTAGTCATCGATACCAAGTGTAAACCCAAGCACTTTGTGGGGGACTTCATCGGTAACAGAGATCATGATGATTGGGGTAGTGATAGCGCAATCACGAAGATTTTCACAGATTTCAAATCCGTTTTTCTTTGGGAGATCATAATCGAGAAGGATAATGTCGTACCCATTTGTTTTTGCAAGCCACAATGCCTGTTCGCCGTCTTTGGCAGTGTCGACAGCAAAACATTTCTCCTCAAGTCGAGACTTTAAATAGTCCAATGTATCAGTATCATCTTCAATGATGAGGCACCGCATAAATTATGTGCACAGTATATGAATAAAGATACAAAAAGTCCACATTTCTTTTTATCCATAGGAAAGGTATACTGAACATATGGAAACCCTCATGCAAGCGGACATTTTTTTCTTTATTTCTTCAGTCGGTTTTATCCTGATCGGCGGGCTCGCAATCATCATATTGATTCGCATTATTCGTATCTTAGGAGCTATCAATCGTATCTCTGACATGATCGAGCGCAATGCCGGGATCATTGGGGATGAGGCAAAGGAAGTCCTCCTCGACGTTCGTCAGAGCCGTGTGTATACCATGTTGTTTGGCCGTAAAACAGGACGGCGAAAGTAAAGGTTTATCAGTATAATAATAACAACCAGTATGAAAAAAACACAAACTAAAAAAGGCGTATCAGCAGGAAAGATTGTTGCTATCGGAGCAGGGGTAGCGGCAGCTGCCGCTCTCTCGTATTATTTCTTTGGACCTGAAGGCAAGAAAAACCAAAAGAAATTGAAAGGATGGATGGTCAAGATGAAGGGTGAAGTCCTTGAAAAAATCGAAAGTGCACAAGATATGACAGAGAATGCATATCACACGATTGTTGACACTGTTGCATCACAATATGCAAAAAATGACACTGTTGCAGAAGTAAAGGCATTTGCCGACAATCTCAAGAAGCAGTGGAAAGGTATCGCAAAGACTGCAACTGCTAAAAAGGGTGTTGCAAAAAAAGCTGTGAAAAAAGCAGTCAAGAAAGTCATGAAAAAAATGGCTCCAAAAAAGGCTGTAAAGAAAACTGTTTCAAAGAAGAAATAAGCACCCTCCCACTTTCCCTTGCTGTTTCCCCTGAGGGGAGTACAATGAAAGTGTTACCAGTTAATTATAGATTTTATGCTTACAACTATCGCAATCATTCTTCTTGTTCTCTGGCTCTTGGGTGTTATTGGTTTGTTTACCATTGGTAAATTCATCCATGTTCTCTTGGTTGTTGCGATCATCATGATCCTCATCCGCCTGATCCGAGGAGAAAATCCAATCAAATAATTATCGCCCAAAAAGCCCTCATCCGAGGGCTTTTTGATTGTGGTACAGTAGTGTTTATGGTTGCCAGAAATCTCGCCCTGTTCAAGAAAACAGTAAAGACCCACTATCGCAAATACGGCCGACATGACTTGCCGTGGCGTACAACGATCGATCCATATTGCATTGCGGTCTCTGAAGTTATGCTTCAACAGACGCAGGTATCACGCGTGATTGAAAAGTACAAGGAATTTTTGAAAGTGTTTCCAAATGTGAAAAAACTCGCAGCTGCGCCACTGTCTGATGTATTGCGACTGTGGAGTGGGCTCGGGTACAACCGCCGTGCAAAGTTTCTTCACCAGATGGCGCAGGCTGTCGTGGCAGATTATAAAGGGAAATTCCCGAATTCTGTAGAAGGGTTACAGAAGTTGCCAGGTGTCGGCCCCTACACAGCAGGTGCTATCGCTGCATTTGCGTACAATATGCCGTACGGTTTCATTGAAACAAATATCCGTACGGTATATATTCATCATTTTTTCAAAAATAAAAAGGATGTGTCAGATAAAGTACTGATGCCGCTCATTGAGCAAACACTTGATACAAAAAATCCTCGCGAATGGTACTGGGCACTCATGGACTATGGTTCGTATCTCAAAGGGCAGGGAAATAGAGTTCATCGTACGAGCAGCCACTATACGAAGCAGTCGAAGTTTCAAGGATCACGCCGTCAGATCCGTGGTGCTATCATGCGTGAAGTATTAAAAGGTCCAGTGACTGTCATATCTATAACAAAGATAACGGGAAAAGAAAAAGAAGATATAGAGTCAGTGATGAAGGACTTGGTGAGTGAGGGTTTTATTAAAAGAGAAAAGACTCACTATAAAATTTCTTAATAAGTTCGCTTCAATCTGTTGCTGTACAGCGCTGCAAGGAGTAACAGTCCTGCCAAGATAATAAAGAGTGTTTTATATGAAAAGAAATACAGGACGAGTGCACCTGACAATGGTCCGATGATGTATGCCAATGGCAGCATGGCACGATAAAGACTCACCAGGGATGCATCTGCTTCGGTGACCTGCCGAAAGAAAAAGCTGTCACAACAGACCTCTAGGATGCTGACACCTGTTCGTGTCAAGAAAAGCATAGCTGCATAAAATGCGAGCGAGTGTGTAGTACCAAATGCGACAAAAGACAGTGTTGCTAATGATGCAATAAGTAAACCGAGTCGCGCGAGTCGTGCCTCGCCAAGTCGGTCGGTGAGTTTGCCAACGGGGTATTGGAATAGGATATAGGGAACAAGCATGATACTGAATATCGCACCGATTTCCTTGATGCTAAATCCTGCCTGACGTAAAAATACAGGGGAATAAATAACCATCCACGCAAAGAAAAACTGCAACACAAAGTTGAGTGTAACCACACGGCGAATCATTGGGAGTTCACGCAGGCGTGCGAGCCCATGACGGAAGTCGATACGTTCGTATTCTTTGTCCACAAAGCCTCGTTGACTCAATGCAATGATAACTATGGTCAACACTACGATACCTCCACCGACTATATACACTCTTCCAAAACCAAATTCTGTTGAAAGTATTCCCGCAAGTATTGGGGCTCCAATCCATCCAAGGTTTGTAATAGTCAGATAGAGCCCTCGTGTGCTGCCTGTGCTTGATACTGCTGAGTAGTGTTCAACAAACAGATCGAACAAATAGGCGATGACTGTATTCAACGAGAAATACAAGACGAACAGTGCGATAGTTGCCATGGTGCCTGTAGCAGTGCCAAGACCCACTAATAGGACACTACTGCTCAGTAGAATGGTAATCGTTGTCTTTACAAGTCCTAGGTGTCGTACTGCACGTGGCGCCAGAAATATCAACACAAACGATAGGAGTGAGCCTACTGTATATGCGGCACTGACGAGTGTGCTGGCGCCAAACCGCCCGAGCATGCTCGAGTTGATATAGGTAAGGAGCGCAAGATGAACTGAGAAACAGAATGATGCAAGAAATAGAAAACGTGCCGTTCGCATAGACTCTATTATACAGCGAGAATCACTGGAATGACGAGTGGGTTCTTTGCGGTCTTCTGGAGCAAGTACTTTGATACTGCATCGGTCACATCGTTCTTGATTGCATCAAGATTGTTTGGGTTTTGCGCGCGACCATTGTACTCGATAGTCCGCTTGATGAGGATACGGGTCTGACGGAGCAAATCCTGGTTCTCTTTGAGATAGACGAATCCACGGGAAATGATATCAGGTGATTTGCGAAGCATGCCGGTCTTTTGATCTACGATTGCCACTATGGTGAACATCCCATCTGCTGCAAGGAGCTGACGATCGCGGATGACGACATTTTGTTCATCGCCAATTGAAAATCCATCAACCATCATTGGACTTGAAGGAGCCTTTTCTTTGCGAACACTGATCTTTGTACCATTGTCAGTGATTTCGATGATTGATCCATTGTCTGGTACCACGATATGGTCTTCAGGCATACCAAGTTCCATCGCGAGTTCTTTGTGGAGCTCGAGGTGATAGTGGTTTCCGTGAATTGGAATGAAGAATTTTGCATGTACTTTACGGTGCAACCATTTGATATCCTCTTTGTTGCCGTGACCGGTTGCATGAACGAATTCTTCACCTGGTGTACGGAATGAGATGATTTTCACACCTTGGCGGGAAAGTCCGTCTTTCATTGCCTGCACTGGTCGCTCGTTACCAGGAACGATTGATGATGAAAGGATGATGCGGTCACCTTTTCGCAGTGACAGTTTCTTGACTGATTTGTTTGCAAGTCTGTTGAGGTATCCGAATTCTTCACCTTGTGCACCGGTGACGAGGATCAAGATACGGTTTGGAGGGTAACTGTCGACTTGGTCGATTGATATGATGCTGTCTTTCTTGGGCTTCAAAAGTCCTGCCTGGATAGCAATATCGAGGTTGGTCTTCATACTACGTCCTTCGATGACAATCTTCTTGCCGAGGTCTTCAGCGATTTGTACCACTTTGATGAGACGGGAAATACTTGATGCAAAGGCGGCCATGAAGATACGGTTACCATTCTCACGACGGAGGATGTTTTCAATACCTTGGTGTACTTTGACTTCTGCAAGAGAAAATCCTTCGTTTTCGATGTTGGTCGAGTCGGTCATGAGGAGCAGATTGTTCGCGTTATCAAACTGTGCGTATTCTTTTTCTTCACTGTCTGATACGACACCGTCGATCTGGTCGAGCTTGTAGTCACCTGGAGTGACGATATTTCCGTACGGGGTTTCGATGATAAGACCCATTGCATCAGGAATGGTATGAGTCACACCCCAAAATCGCACTTTGATGTTACCAAGTGTAATAGTCTGATCCTTTTCCACGACGATTGTATTCATCGGTGCGAGGTGAGGGAATTCACTCTGACGCTTTTTCATCAACAGAATCGAGAGGTTGCGTGAGTACACTGGTGGATTGCCGATACGTGAGAGTACGAGTGGTACACCACCGATGTGATCAAGGTGTCCGTGAGTTACGACGAGTGCGCGGATTTTGTCCTTGCGTTCTTCGAGATAGCGAGTGTTTGGAATGACATAGTCGATACCAGGAGTGCTTTCGTTTGAGAAGAACATACCTGCGTCGACAACGATGATGTCGTCACCTATTTCAATAGCGGTCATGTTTTTTCCGATTTCTTCGACACCGCCGAGTGGAATCACACGGATCACACCTGGAAGGACATCAGGAATGTGCGCAGTCTTGCGTTCTGATTCGGGGGCATTTTGATCAGCAGTTGGCCATGCTGGGCGACGTGGAGGGCGGTTATTGCCACCTGGGCGACGGTTAAAAGGGCGCTTGGTCTTTGGACCTGTACCTTGACCGTTTTGATGATAGGGTCGTCGTGGCTGGCTATTTGGTTGTTGTGGTTGTGTTGTTGTTTCCATATTAAAAGTGAGTAAGTGTTGTTATTTGTATTATTATTGTTTTGCGAACCATTTCCATACATTGTCCGTCTTGGCGTACCAGTTCCGTGCATCGCTATACCGGAGTGTTGGGGCTGCGGCAGGAGAGGGAATGTGTACACGTCCATCATGTATATACGGAATACCTTTCGTATAAAGTTTCAAGAGGGATATGTATGTGTTAGGAACGGAGTCATCGCTTGCAAGGATGGTCGTGTACTCGTGAGCAGCGAGACCATCCGCAAATGTGCCGGGGTCAAATGCTGCAATACTGACGAGAATACCAACTCTGGCCAACTCATCTTCAAGGGCGCGTGCTGCGGCGAGAAGATTCGGTTCATTCTCCACTGCAATCGAGAACCCTGTCGGGGTGCCCTTTTTTTGAAGGATACCGTCCTGCTGGGTATAGCCGATTGCTTTGAGAGAGGTGAGTGTTGTCTCCGTATCTGGAGTTGCTCCGAGAATGCTTGGCGCGATGCCGTAACCGTTTTCTACTATAGCAAGTATGTGCGCCCTGTCAATAAATTGATTGATACTACTGATGAGTTGGGGATCTGCGGCAGGCGATCCACTCAGATGGAACAGGCCGATGGTACGGTTTGTTGATATGGTCTGAGTAGTGAACTTGTCAGTATCGAGAGTGGTCATTGTTGTGGGTTGTAGGGCGAATGAAAAGTCCACAGTGCCACTGGAAAGTGCATCAGCAAGATCCGTCTGATTTGCAAAAAAAGCGATACGAAGTTCTGAAAGGTATGGTTTGCCGAGTGCAAAATGATGATTGGAGGCGAGTACTATTTCCTGAGGGACACCGTTTTGTTCCTGCATAGACTTGAAGACAAATGCTCCTGCTCCGATCGGTTCACTGTTTTGTAGTGCGCTGTCAAAAAGTTCGTCCGGTATATCTTGCCAGAGGTGTGCTGGGAGAATACCGGTTGTTGTACGTGCGAGGAAATCTGACCGTGGCTCGGGAAGGATAAATGAAATAGTCGACTCATCAGGGGTGCTGATAGTGATATCGTGCCAGTAGTCGGACTGTGATGGGTTCACATCCACATCAGCAACTTTAGTAAATGTGTATGCCACGTCTGCACTTGTCAGGGGTTTCTTGTCATGGAATACGAGCTTTTTGCGAAGTGTAAATGTATACATTCTGTTGTCAGGAGAGACTTCATAATGATCAGCAAGTACCGGCTCAAATGATCCGTCTGCCTTCTTGGCGACAAGTCCACTATATATGAGTGTTGAAAGTTCCACATCTGTTTCTGTGCGGGCAAGTATTGGATTGATGACGCGCGGAGCACCAATCACGCCTTCAGTCAGTGTGCCGCCGTGTGCAGGAATGGTTACGAGCAGTCTGCTATTGAGTTGGATCAGCAAGATATAGGTAGTGATTGCGATTGCGCCAAAAAGTACGAGCAATCCGATGCCCAACCATGAGAGTGGAGCAGAGGTGAGAGAGCGTATAGTGGTGCGCGATGGCACACGTTTCTGTATAAGAAATGAAAAAAAGTTCATTGTAGAAGAATAATGAAGAAGCGTCGCCTTATTTTGTCAGCGCAATCACTGCGAGACTTGTTGCTACAAATACTACCGCCAAACTGACAGTGAGCATGAACAAAAAGCGTTCTCCGCCGCGGCGAGTCTGAAGAAATGAGCTATTGTCGCCACCGAAACTGCTTCCCATGTCTCCACTACTTCTCTGAATGAGAACGAGTGCGATGAGTGCGAGTGCCGATACGATCTGAATTATATGCAGTGTGTGTGCCATAAGGTGAAACAGGGTTATTCTAGCATATCGGTATATTGGAATCAATCAGCCCAAAATGCTACTATAAAGACCTATGGCGAAATCAAAACTCATCCCACTTGCTGACCGTGTGGTCATCCAGCCAATCACTGAAAAGAAGACATTGTCCGGTATTATCATTCCTGATGCTGCGGGCAAAGAGCGACCTGAGCGCGGCATTGTTATTGCAGTAGGGAAAGGAGCTGCTGAAGTAAAAGTCGGGGATGAAGTCGTCTTTACAAAATATGGCCCAGAAGAAGTAAAAGTCGATGGGCTCGACTACTATATTCTTCGCGAAGATCAAATACTTGCAATCATTAAATAATTTTAATACGTATGGCAAAGAAAATTTTACACGGAGCAGATGCACAAGAGAAACTATTGAAAGGACTCAATGCCGTCGCTGATGCAGTGCGTATCACGATCGGTCCGCGTGGCCGCAATGTGGTCTATGACAAGGGCTATGGTGCTCCGATGATTACCAACGACGGTGTATCGATTGCAAAAGAAATAACCCTGATTGATAAGTTTGAGAACATGGGTGCAGAGATCATCAAAGAAGTTGCGTCAAAGACCAATGATGCAGCTGGTGATGGCACGACAACAGCCACCGTGCTCACTGCGGCAATCGCCAATACTGGGTTTGAACAGATGAAGGGTGGTGCAAATGGATTGCTCTTGCGTCTCGGTATCGAGGCTGCAACAGTCGATGTCGTCGAGGCACTTCGTGCAATGGCACGTCCCGTCAAAAACAAAGCAGAGATCAAGCAAGTTGCAACTATTTCTGCAGAAAGCGAAGAAATCGGCACTATTATTGCGGAGACTATAGATAAAGTAGGCAAAGATGGAGTAGTGACGGTAGAAGAGTCGCAAGTATTCGGTGTAACCAGTGATGTCGTCGAAGGAATGGATTTTGATAAGGGGTATATCTCGCACTACATGATTACGAACCATGAGCGCATGGAGTCTGTCTATGCGAATGCGCCTATTTTAGTAACTGACAAAAAGATTTCTGCAATCAAAGATATCCTCCCGCTTCTTGAGAAGCTCGCACAGACTGGTAAAAAAGAGCTTGTCATTATTGCAGAGGATGTTGATGGTGAAGCATTGGCAACACTCATTTTAAATAAAATCCGCGGCATATTTAACGTACTCGCAATTAAGGCTCCTGGTTTTGCCGACCGCAAACGTGACATGCTCGGTGATATTGCAACTGTTGTTGGTGCAACTGTTATTTCTGAGGAGTTGGGACAGACATTAGAAAATGTCGAACTAAATATGCTCGGAAAGGCTGCGAAAGTTATCTCTACGAAAGACAAAACCACTATTGTTGATGGCAAAGGCAAGAAGACCGATATTGCCACACGCATCGGAACTGTGCGCACACAGCTTGTAAACATAACGATGAAGTTTGATAAGGAACATTTGGAAAAAAGAATTGCGAAGCTTGCAAGTGGTGTGGCTGTCATCAAGGTTGGTGCTGCAACTGAGACAGAAATGAAATATTTGAAACTAAAGATTGAGGATGCGGTGAACGCTACCAAAGCTGCAATCGAAGAAGGAATTGTTCCAGGTGGAGGAGTCGCACTTGCAAAAGTTTCAGCAACTATTGAGAAGGCAATGCTTGCATCTGCTCGCTACAAAAAATCTAGCGAATCAAAAAAGGAAACAGAGTTCTACATTGGCTATAAAGCACTCGTCGACTCACTCACTGCGCCGCTCCGACAGATCGCAACCAATGCCGGCCATGATGATGCATCAATAGTGGTAGACAAAGTCGTGCACGCTGCTGAAACCCATGGTTATGATGCAAGTGCTGATACATCCGATGGGGAAGTAATACTCGTAGACATGCTGAAAAAGGGAATCATTGATCCTGTAAAAGTCACTCGTACTGCGCTCCAAAATGCAGCCTCTGCTGCAGGGATATTGCTCACGACTGATGTAGCGATTGCAGATGATCCTGACGAAAAGAAAGTAGCACCTCCAAATGAGCAAATGGGCTATTAAATAAAAGAACCCAGCTAAGACTAGCCGGGCGATTGGTATTAACTACTATATTGATGTTCCAGCCAATGTATCAACAAAAAAATCCCCAGTCAAACTGGGGATTTTTTATTAGTGAGATTATTCAGCGCTATCTTATTCTTTTCCTTCTTCTTTCTGTTCACCATATGCCAATGTCATGCGGTGTTCCTTTGGTTCAAAGAGAGTGACGGTGAATGGGTATGTTCGGCCGAGTTGGAGTTCCTGACGGAGCTTTTCTTCGGTACCGAATGTTGAGTGGTGAACAAGACCAGCAACACCTTCCTTAATAGAAACGAGTGCGCCGTGCTTGTTGTACTTGATGACCACACCGCGGACTTCGTCGCCCTTCTTGAGTGTGCCTTCAAATGCCTTCCATGGGTTGTCCTTGAGTGCCTTCACTGAGAGTGAGATCTTGCCATCCTTGATGTCGATGATCTTTGCCTTCACCTTGTCCTTGAGTTTGAACATAGTGCGAGGGTCTTCAACGAGTCCCCAGTCAAGTTCAGAGATATGTACGAGTCCTTCGAGCCCATCCTCAATTTTCAAGAATACACCGAAGTCAACGATGCCAGTTACTTCACAGTCGAGTTCGTCTCCAACTGCGTACTTGCTGACCACTTCTTCACGCTGTTCCGGGTTGGTATCCTTTTCAGAGAAGATGAGTTTCCCTTCCTTTGGATCTGCAGAGATCATAGTCACTGCAAGCTTTGTACCTGCGAGTTTCTTGAGCTCACGCATGATCTTGTCCTTGTCAGAGTCTTCGACCCGTGGGTAGTGCTCAGGCTTGAGCTGAGACGCTGGGAGGAATCCTGAAACACCGTTCCAGTCAATGATAAGTCCACCTTTGTTCGCATCCTTGATCGTGAGGTCAAAGATAGTCTTTGCCTTGATTGCTGCTTCAGCATCACTCCAGATGAGTGCCTGCTTTGCTTCTTTCAATGAGAGCTCAACATAGCCGTTTTCGTTTTCAGCTTCGACAACCTTGGCCTTGACCATGTCGCCGATATTGATTTTCTTGATGAGGTCACGAACTGCGATGTATTCGCGGCCGTAGATCACACCGGTGCCGTATGGTGGCAAGTCGATGTAGATTGCAGCCTTGTCGATTGCGATCACTGGACCTTCAACGATGTCGTCGAGCTGTGCGCGGCGAGGACCTGTGTCTTCAGCAACAGCTTCAGGAGCTGCTATTGTTGTTTCTTCAATTTCTTCTGTGTTTGTTGTTGTCATATAAATAAAAAATTGCCACAGAGGTGGCGATCCGAATACTGCTTGTTTTACAGTATCGAACTGCCTACCAAGATTTCATATACCGTTGCGTGCATATATGAGGTTATTCCTGTGTAGGTTAACTATTAACTCTTTAAAGAGTAGGGGAATACTAGCATTTACAGGGTAAAACAGCTACTTGACTATATGGTATAAATATGCTATTATATATGAGTAAATCGTTATGGTTTAACCGTAGTTGAGGAATCGTAAGTCTTCATGTTCTAAACAATTAAATATTATCGTTATGGTAATCACAAGAAAAAAAGTACTTCTACCAATTGGTACATGTACTATCACTAATGGTCCTGCAAAGTATGACTTTCAAGCTAGTCTCTTTGATAAAAAGACCGTTCAATTTTCCATTAATACAAGTACTTTGATAAGTACTATGGATATTGGAGAAAAATTCAATGTAGATATTTGTCTTGCTGGTAAAGAGGATGGTTCCGCTGAATCTTGGATAGGAACAATGCTTATCTCAAGTCTTGACGGGAAAGTATCGGAAGAAAGAACTTTTTACTACGACACACGTAGGAGGAAAGGCACAATTATGGAAGCCGGCAGAGTTTGGAAATTAAGTGAAAAAGAATAGATGCTAACGATTTAAGTTTGATCCCCTTCGTTTTAGGAGGGGATTTTTTTATTCCCAACTTTTTGCTATAGTACCCCCATGGTTATCACGTACTACGGCCGTTCATATTTCAAGTTGACCCTTGGCGACCTCACGATCGCGCTCAATCCACCGAGCAAGGCCTCAAAGCCTGCGCGTTTTGGTGCTGATATCGCTATCATTTCTACGAACACTCCTGACAGCAATGACCCTGAAACCGTCACTCTCGGAGACAAGGAACCGTTTGTCATCGATAGTCCTGGTAGCTATGAAGTCAATGGCATGTTCTTCACTGGTGCATCGAGCTCTCTTTCACTTGATAAAAAAGACTACATCAATACAGTCTATGGCTTTGAGCTCGACGGTATCAAGATCGCATTCTTTGGTATGGTCAATGATGATAAATCATTCTCAATCGAAGCAAAGGAAATCGCAGGTCAGGCAGATATGATATTTGTCCCAGTCAACGATGATCCTGCAGGTGCATACAAGACCGCATCGTCATTTGGCCCAAATGTCATCATTCCGTACGCATATGACGCAGCCTCCCTTGCTCGATTCTTGAAAGAAGGAGGGCAGGAGAAAAATGAAATCGCGGACAAGGCAACGCTCAAGCGTCGCGATCTCGATGGCAAGGAAGGCTACATTCTCGCACTCCAAACCCAAGGCTAGTAGTAATTTTTATGAACATTCAAGATCATCCACCGCATGTCCGAAAGAAAATCGCGCTCGGTATCACTATAGCAGTTGGTGTTGTGCTACTTGCGGTGATGGTGCTCTACTATCGCCACCAGTCCAAGACTCCAACAGAGTCTGAGACTAAGCTTTCCCATTTTTACACCACGATTCAAGAGGGAGCACAATCACTTTTTGATAGAAAATAAGGTATAATAAGCTTTTATGGCCAAAGAAAAAGCCCCAATTGAAACACCTGCAGAGCCGCACAAGAATATCTTGCAGGTAGATATCGTCAACGAAATGCGCACGAGCTTTATCGACTACTCGATGAGCGTCATTACTGAGCGCGCATTGCCTGATGTACGTGATGGGCTCAAGCCAGTACATCGTCGCATCCTCTATGCGATGGATCAGCTTGGTTTACAAAATACTGCAAAGTTTCGAAAGAGTGCGCTCGTTGTCGGTGACGTGCTCGGTAAATACCACCCGCACGGTGATACATCGGTCTACGATGCGATGGTTGGTCTTGCTCAAGAATTCTCCACCCGATACCCACTTGTTCAGGGACAAGGAAACTTTGGTTCAGTTGACGGGGACAATGCTGCGGCAATGCGTTATACCGAGGCACGTCTTTCAAAGATTTCATCTGAGCTCATGCGTGATATCGACAAGGACACGATTGACTTTCGTCCCAACTATGATGCATCTCGCAAAGAGCCATCAGTGCTTCCGGCTGCAGTTCCAACACTATTGCTCAATGGTACCCTTGGTATTGCTGTAGGTATGGCGACAAAGATCGCGCCGCACAACCTCGGCGAGATTGTTGATGCAACACTCTATCTGATTGAGAACGATGATGCCACGAATGAAGACCTCTGCGATATCGTCAAAGGTCCGGACTTCCCAACAGGAGGTATTGTATTCAACAAAGCTGACATCATGCATGCACTCTCAACTGGTCGCGGAGGTGTGGTGTGTCGTGGCGAGGCAGAAATTGTCGAGCAAAAGAGCGGCACGTACCAGATTTTTGTTACCTCGCTCCCATATCAGGTAAACAAAGCAACATTTGTAGAATCTATTGCTACCCTCGTACAAGAAAAGAAACTCGAAGGTATCAAAGGGCTCGATGACCTCTCGAGTAAGGATATGCGCGTGCAGGTGACCCTCAAGGCTGGCGTGAACCCACAAAAAGTTCTCAACTATTTATATAAACACACCCAGCTCGAACAGACATTCCACTACAATATGGTGGCACTCGTTGATGGTGTACCAGAGACATTGTCATTGAAGTCAATGCTCACTGCATTTATTGCTCACCGTGAAGTTGTGGTTCGTCGTCGTACTGCATTTGATTTGAAAAAAGCAAAAGAGCGTGAGCATATCTTGCTTGGTCTCAAGAAAGCGCTTGATCATATCGACAAGGTTATCTCTATCATTCGCGCCTCAAAAGACGCAGCACTTGCAAAACTCAACCTCATCAAGGAATTTAAATTCTCAGACTTACAAGCAGACGCAATTCTCGAAATGCGCCTTCAGAAGCTCGCAGGTCTCGAACGAAAAGCAGTAGAGCTCGAACTCAAAGAAAAGCAGGAACTCATTGCAGAACTTGAGGCATTGCTTGCAAGTGCAAAGAAGATTTTCAAAGTTATCGCAACTGAGCTTTCTGATATCCGCGCAAAATACGCTGATCCTCGCAAGACCAAGGTTATGGCAGGTGGTACAAAGAATATTTCTGATGAAGACTTGATTCCTGAAAAGGATTCAGTGCTCGTATTTACTTCAGGTGGCTATGTAAAGCGAACTGATCCGGGAGAATACAAGATCCAAAAGCGTGGAGGTGTCGGTGTTGTCGATCTCGAAACAAAAGAAGAAGACTTTGTGACTCAACTTCTTACAACTGATACGCACAGCGACTTGCTCTTCTTCACCAACCTCGGAAAGGCATACCAGATCAAGATGTACGAACTTCCAGAAGGAAAGCGCGCAACCAAAGGAAAATCAATTATGAACTTCCTTTCACTTTCAGGTGATGAGCAGGTTACCTCTATCCTTGCAGTACCAAAGAAACTCAAAGAAGAAAAAGCATCGCTCATGTTGATTACAAAACAGGGAACTGCAAAGAAAATCTCATATGAGAGTTTCAAAGATGTTCGCCGCAGCGGTATTATTGCAATCCGACTTGATAAGGGGGATGAACTCCAGACCGTGCTTCGCGTACAAAAGAAAAATAGTGTCATTCTTGCAACGTCAAAAGGGCAGTCAATCCGATTTGATGAAGATGATGTACGCGAAATGGGACGAACTGCAGGTGGTGTTCGCGCAATGAAGCTCGGCAAGGGAGACGTGATAGTTGGTGCAGACGTTGTCGTTGATGAAAACGCAGCATTGCTCATCCTTGGTGCAAATGGTATCGGAAAGAAAACAAAGCTTGCTGAGTACAAGATTCAGGGCCGTGGAGGATCTGGTATCAAGACTGCAAAGATTACTGCAAAGACCGGCGACCTCATGGTTGCACGCGTGGTGCACGACGGTACTGAGCTTGTCGCAATGTCCAAAAAGGGCCAAGTGATCCGAGTGGATCTTGCAACGATTCCATCAAGTGGCCGTGATACGCAGGGTGTGACCATTATGAAACTTCGCGCAGGGGATAGTCTCGCTTCCGTAACCTGTCTCTAAGACAAAAACCAAAAGTATATTTCTCTAAAACCACGAAATTTTTCTGATGAAAAATTTCTCCGTACGGCCTCAGTCAGGCCTGCCAAGGGTTTTCTCGAAACATACTTTTGGTTTTTTGTATTACATAGTCGGTGACTTACTGCTATACTATATTCCATGTTCATGGACCCCGCAGTCTTGCTTGCACTATGCAATCTCCAATCAACTGACACCGTTGCTGACTTTGGTGCAGGGTCCGGTTTTGTTGCGCGTGCTGCGGCAAAACTTGTACCTCACGGCAATGTGTTTGCAGTGGAAATCAATCGTGAGGTCGTGACTCGTATGACGCGTGACATGGCTGACCTCAAACTCACCACGGTGCATCCACTGTGGGGAGATATCGAGATTCCTGGTGGATCGCAGCTCGGGGATGCGAGCGCTGATTTTATTATCCTTTCAAATGTATTGTTCCATCTTGAAGACAAGCAAGGGTGTGCAAAAGAAGCTCTCCGTGTATTGAAGCCAGGCGGACGGATATTGATCGTGGACTGGAGTGAGTCATTTGGTGGTATGGGGCCGGTACCCACGCAGGTTGTCCCACCAGATCGTGCAGCAGCATTTTTCACAGCTCTTGGTATGACAGTATTGACTACAACATTACCTGCAGGAGATCATCACTATGCTATACTTTTGAAGAAATAATATTTCTCACACGCAATGAAATCATCATTCCAAACAATCCTTCTTGTCGTATTCATCGCTGCATTTGGTATTGCAGTTATTGTGTTTTCAGGACTTCTTTCATCCAGTAGCGGCAACAAGAAACAAAGTACAACACCCGAAGGTACTGTTGTGATATGGGGGATACTTCCACAGGAAGGTATGCAGACTTATATTGATAACTTCAATATCAGCAACCGTGATTATGGACTCACCTACAGTGAACACGCACCTGCAAATCTTGCGCAAGACCTGCTCGTTGCACTTGCCAACGGCACGCCTCCCGACATACTTTTGTACTCATCTGAACTCCTCTCCCAAATCAAAGACAAGCTCTATACAGTACCTTTTAGTGCATATGCGGAGCGTTCGTTCCGTGATACCTATATTGATGGGGCGCAGACATTTCTCACTGCTGATGGGGTGATTGGTATGCCACTGTTGGTTGACCCATTGGTTGTTTACTACAACAGAGATCTTCTTGCAGGGTCGAACTTTGTCGTACCTCCGAGCACTTGGACCACATTGCAGCAAACAGTGCCGTTATTTACAAAACGTGATCCAAAAAACAATATTATTCAGTCAACCATTGCACTTGGTACTGCGCAAAATGTTGACCATGCGCGCGACATTCTTTCAGCGCTATACTTACAGACGGGTACACCTATTGTCTCCTACGATGCTTCTACAAAATCCTATGTTGCCAATTTGGGAGGTATCACGACCGGGGAACAGGTCCATCCGACTGCTCAGGCGCTTGATTTCTATACAAGTTTTTCCAGTCCGACCAATACTGCGTATTCATGGAACAATGCCCAGCCTAGCAGTCTAGAGTATTTCCTTGCAGCAAAATCCGCATTTTATATTGGACGCGCAAGTGAGCTCTTTACGATTCAAGCTCGCAACCCCAACTTAAACTTTGATGTAACAGAGCTTTTCCAGCTTGAGAATAAAACCCGTTCGATAACATTTGGTTCATTTATTGCGGCAAGTATGACCAAAAGCTCGACCAATCCTATTGCGGCGTATGCAGCTCTTGCCGCTCTTGCGGATCCGACGGGGACTGATGATTTTTCAAAACGATTTTCACTACCGCCGGCACGTCGGGATTTGTTGTTGGTTCAGCAGCCAAATCCGTATATTGCGATTTTCTTCCGTGCGGCACTTTCCGCATTTACCTGGCCTGATCCCAACCCAGTGGCGACAGAGCAAACCTTCCGTGATATGATTACTGATGTAACCAGTGGTCGCAGTAGTGCGATGACTGCAATATATAATGCAAACCGTGACCTCCAATCAAGTATTCGGTAAAAAAATAATTGCAATTGTTTTAGGACTCTTTTTGTTGCCGAGTAGTGTTCGTGCAGATGGAACTTATTCGTATAAAAATCCTCCAGTTATTCAGAATGGATCAGCGGTACTGACTATCACCAACAAAACCTCAACAGCGCTATTTACAGTAGCTGTCACAACAGCGGGGACTCCTACTGTTTGGCAAGGTCCGGCAAAAATCGTACAGCCAGATATCCCAACACAATCATTCACATTCGGGGGGTTATCTTCATCAAAAAAATATACCGTGAGTATCTATTCGCAAGATAAACTTACCAAAATCCAAGATCTCCCTTCATTTGGCATGAAGTCTGCAGTTGCTCCACCTGCTCCATCACCAACCAACAAAGTCCCTGTCGTCAATGCCGGTGTCGATCAGACCACCAAGCCGTCACAAGAAGTACTTTTAGAAGGTATTGCAACGGATGCAGATGGAGTTATTGCGTCATATCTATGGACCAAGGAATCAGGTTCAGGAAACATCAAGTTGGCGAGCTCCAACAAAACCACAGTTACCGATCTCACTGAAGGAACATCAGTGTTCAAACTCACTGCAAAGGATAATAAAGGGGGAGTGGGTACGGACACTCTCACTGTTACTGTAAAAGCTGCGGATGCTCCAGTAGACCCAACAAAGACTACTAGTACAGGAGATGACGCTGCCTTGGGCTCGACAGTACCTGGTGCAGGTGGGGCAGATCAGTGTACTGATGGAATCGATAACCAAGTAGGAGATGGCAAGGATTATGGATTTGAGATAGGTAACGGTGATGGCAAGGCAGATCGATATGGACTGGATACAGATGGTGACGGAGAGCTCGACCTTGAACCTGATCCGAGCTGTTTCTCACTGACCAGTACGATTGAGCAGGCCGATGATGTAGCTTCAACTATTATTCCTTGTACGGACAAATGTACGTTTGGTGATGTATTCAAGTTACTCAACAATCTTTTCACATTCTTCTTCAAAGTACTCCTCATGCCATTGTTTATCGTCATGATTGTATATGCCGGATTTAGTTATCTGCGGGCGCAGTTTAATGGGGGCAAGAAGGTCGAACTCAAGAGTATGTTTTTGCACATGGTGGGCGGTATCATTCTCATACTCTGTGCGTGGTTGATTGTCCATACGATACTGGTCTTGCTCGGATATGAGGAAGGGTTGGTATTCTTCCAACGATAGCGATATACTATAGACTATGAAAAAAATACTCTTGCTATCATTCCTTGCACTCTGTCTCTGTTCAGCAGTTCCTCTGTCTCTCCATGCACAAAATACAGGGTATCCTTCAGCTCCTGGAACCGTAAATGGTGAAGTTCAGGTTGGTACCAACGGTACTGATCGGTATGCATGGGATGCAACGAACTATATGTGGATTAGTCCAACAGACTGGCAGACAAAATATGGAAAGCCGGCAGGAACACAAACAGGTAACCCAGGTGCAAGGACGGGGACACAAACAGGTAACCCAGGTGCTGATCCTGCAAAGGTAGAGGCGGCAAAAAAAGCAGCGAGCAGTAATATTACCCTCCAGGTTCGTCTCAAAAATCCACTCTGTAGCGATCCGGCAAAAAGCTGTACCAACGATATTGAGTCAGCGATCGGTTGGTTTGTTAATACTCTTTTGAAAATCGCACTTCCGTTTATCGTCATATTCTTCATCTGGTCTGGTTTTCGGTTTATCCTTGCGCGAGGAAACCCGACAGCAATCGCAGATGCAAAGAAAATGTTCTGGTGGACAATCATCGGTACATTGCTTATCCTCGGAGCATGGACGATCACAAACGCCATTATTGGTACCGTTAATTCAATCAGTAGTTAATTATGAAAAAAAATATCCTGTTTTTAATTCTCGCTGTAGCCCTTTCTTTTCCTAGTGTTTCCTTTGCGCAGACAAATAACGCAACAACTCAATGTACCGGTGCTGCTGGTATCAATGTTTTTAACTACAATTTTTGCTGCAAGAGTGTTGCGGGGGCGGCTGCCAACAAGACACAGTGTGACGCGTACAATGCTCGAAATAGTGGAACGACCACTACCACTACTTCTACTGTTCCTCCTTCAGGCAGTATTATGAGCGGCGGCACTATCAATCCGTCCAGTTCAGTAGACACTGCGGGCGGGGCAGTTCCTCGATCGAGCTCAGCATCATTGAATCAGTGCAGTAGCAAGTTCACTTCTTTGCTCGATATCCTGATTTGGGCGAAATGTATTATCGTGATAGCAATCGTCCCGATGATATTTGTGTTGGCATTCCTCTTCTTTATCTGGGGTGTGATGAGATTTATCCAGGCTTCTGACTCGGTTAAAAAAGAAGAAAGCAAAAAGTTCATTCTATGGGGCATCATCGGACTGTTCGTCATGACCAGTGTCTGGGGCATCATCAAGATTGTCAGTACAACCGTCGGTATTGATAAAACAGCGGTACCGTTTCTGCAAACCGAATACCTCAAAAAGAAGTAGTTTTCCTCTGGTGCGTGACGGTGGTGTGGTATACTTTGATTACCTGCTTATTACCAGGTAATAATTATCATTGATTTTATATATATGAAAAAAACATTTGCCTTCGTTTCCGGACTTGGCGTCGCACTTCTCCCTGTAGTTGCGCTTGCCCAGAACTTTAACCCATCTTATCCGACTAGTGTTATCAACGCTGGTAAGTCATGGCTCGGTACTGCGATCACGGTGATCATGGTGCTCATGACCTTCTACTTCTTGGTAAAGGTGTTCCAATACATCGCAAACAAGGATGCAGGC
Organism: uncultured Candidatus Saccharibacteria bacterium; assembly: GCA_964443635.1. Lineage (GTDB taxonomy): Bacteria > Patescibacteriota > Minisyncoccia > Phycocordibacterales > UBA9973 > UBA4124. The sequence goes on from CAYUDJ010000003.1 coordinate 21,275, forward strand.
AAGGTTGCTGAAAAGCGTGGTCTCATGATCCAAGCATTGATCGGTCTGTTCATTGCTGTGTCAGTTTGGGGCATCATCAAGATTGCTGGTACTATATTTGGTACCAACGGTGTTGGTCCTGGTACCATCCAGTGTCCTCCTGGTAGTCATCAAAACCTCGTCACTGGTGCTTGTGACATTAACTAGTTATTAAATAATGTTTACTGCTATTGCATATGCTGACTCGGTTGATACCTTCCTCTTCAAGGTAAACAAAGTCATCATCAACCCCGCCATCGAGTTCCTCTTTATCATTGCCTTTGTCATCTTCCTCTGGGGAGTGATGGAGTTCATCCGTGGCGCTGACAACAAAGACAAGCGTGCGGAAGGCAAGCAGCACATGATGTGGGGTATTATCGGTTTCGTGATTATGTTCGGTGTCTACGGTATCATCAACATCTTGGTAAATACCTTTGGGTTCAACGGTGTCACTGTCAACAATGATGAACAAAAGGTGCAATGGACTCAGAAGTTGCAACCAGTCAACATTCCCAAGATTCCTAAATAGCAGTACATAAAAAATACGCAATAAAAAAGTCCCGATTCATTTGAATCGGGACTTTGCGTTGTAGCACAACGCATTTAACGTTTTTCCGGATCGTTGCTGATAGATATCTCAGCATCTTCGGTTTGAAGGATTGCTCGATACATACCAGGATCTCCATTGTCAGTGTTCGTTTCGCCAGTATCAATCCAATCGGTAACTTTGCCATCCATACCCCTAACAGCGTAGTAGGTCCAATGTATTGATGGATGGGCGATGTTTTGCTGAAGGATCTTGATAGTTGTTCCACGTTGCACTGGACTGAAAAAGGTTGGATCTAATTGTCTATTCCATACGAACAACGTATTGCCTGTTTTGAAGTCATACGAATGGTTTACCTGGAGGTAAGTCCTGAAACCAGGGGAAGACTTTGTTTGCACTGCCGAAGAATTATTCGACGAAGTGTTTGTTCTTTCTGTCGAGGGTTTCAACACTGCTTGTGGTGAGCGTTTATTCTGCGTAAATGCATTATAAACAAACAACCCTAACAGAAACGCCATAACAATACTAGAAAGAGTTGCCCAAGGGAACTCATTTCTGTTTTGCCTACGGAATAACCAAACTAGGCTGGGGATGCCGAATGCAAGTAGTGCAACCGCAGCCCAAAACCATGGGTTTTTTACAGAGTCTTTTAACCATGTAGGTATAGTGGTATCCATAGAATAGATACCGCTTATAACCACAGTGATTAATATTACTAGTCCTACACCCATAAGGACGTCTGAATACTTGGAGAACCAAGTTGTTTCTGTATCGTCATCTTCGTCAATATGGCCTTCTTCTTTCCGTGTGCGGATTTTTTGAATCCGTTTTAAACGCGGTCTGAGATAAAGCCAGCGGAATAATCTTCCTTGCCATAACGCCATGGTGGCTAATACGGCGTACACTATCACAATTGTTGCCCAGCCCAATACGGTGTTATGAAATAGGTATGCTCCGCAGAATATACCAAAAATTAATAACAAAGCAGAGCTAAACAATAATAAGATGATAGTCATTGTTCCCAAGAGGTATAAATATTTAAACCCCTCGGCTTTCATTCGATTAACTTGTTGCATTTGATGGTTCCTCCTTTTTTTCGATTAGATTTGCAATAAGTGGACCAGCTACCTGACTGGCAAGTGATTTTTCGTCACCTTTCATTAGTACCTGTCCTTTAAATGCTGCAGCTACGGCGATGTCTCCTGCGATAATTTTCCCAAGAAGTTTTGCTCGCATTGGCCATTCATTGGTGGCCGCAGCATTCTTGGCGATAGAATCATTAACTAGGGTAATACGTTCAACAACTTTAGTTTTTTCGTCGTTGATTTTCGTATTGCGTTTTTCGATAGCTATCTGTTGTTTTGAACGTTCAGCAAGAAGCTCAATAACTTTTGGACCAGAGCCAACTTTTAAAGAAAGTTCACCAAGTTTAAATCCATAGGGTTTGAATTTCTTGTTAAGGTAATCTCGAAACGATAACTTCTGAGTGCCCTTTCCTGTAGGTATCATGATACTGTTGATATTATCTATCCGCAGACCTTCCATCTCAGAAATCACTCTCATCGCCAAGGAATCGTGAAGCAGAAGTTCTTTTTCTTTATCAGTTTTACCTTCCAATGATTTTTTAAGTTTGGCTGTCACTTCTCTTTGCCATTTTACTTCCTGGTCTCTGAACCATGGGCCGATGGCATCTTCGAGTTCTCCTTCAGAGAACACTAGGATACCTTCTTCTATCTTGAGCCATTTTCGTCCTGAAAAGACAAGAAAAACGCTCAAGAGACCAAGTTCGAATTCCAAATTACTCAGTGGAAACTTTGCAGTAACCAGAAGTGTCTGCCCATTCTTTTTTCTAATCTTGTTTGTGGTATCACTCACTACAACAGTTTCATGTTTAGTTCCTGTCAGTTTGACAGGGTTGCTATAGGAAATTTTATTCCCAATACTGTTTTCCTGCTTCATTTCTGCAGTAGGGCGTACTAAGTAGATCCTCCAACTGGGATTAATTAATGGTCTTGAGAAACCTCGTGGACAGCAAGCCCAGGGCAAGCCCCGGTCTCCATCGATCCACCAAATTCTTTTGCCAAGGGCAATTGAATGAAGGCGGTACCGTTCTTTGTCGATACGTCGCCAGGGCATATAGCCCTCCGCGATCCATAGTAGGATCATGAATGCAATAATAGTAGTCATATTTTTTTAATTTTAAGGTGCTGAAATATTGTTTGAAATCTGAGTATATTATAGCAAATATAAGTCATTTTGTCAAATAAAAACAACCCCTCATGATAAGGGGTTGTAAGCTTGTTTTTGATTTAGCTAGAATGTCGTGTGGTATTCATACACTCGATCCGTCAGGATATTGAAATCCCCATACGGTCTTGGTCCGCCGGCTTGTGTTACTGCAATTGTCATTGGGTAAATGGAATGTTGAGGGTCAGTGTCCCTGAACATGTCATATCCAAATACGCCATCAATCACCACAGGACGAGATTTAATAGTGTAGTTGCCTTTTTCGTCAAGCACCTTCATATACACCATTGGTATACGGGTGATTGAATTCATTGCGGCACCTTCACCGTTGAAGCGGATCGGGGAGTGAAATATCACTCCTTGACCTTGCTTTATCCTTGCGAATAAAGTATTTGCTTCATTCTGAACTGGATATACTGAACTCCAGTCAAAACTTTCAAGCTCAGCTTTTGTTGCAACTTGTGCAGACAAATTAATACTAATCAAAATTACAAAGGACAATATAATACTTTTCATAGCGAAAAATTTAATTTGGTTATTTAATCAATTTCGTATATATCATAGCATATATAT
>CAYUDJ010000004.1:0-23547 GCA_964443635.1 uncultured Candidatus Saccharibacteria bacterium
CAATATTTTCTTCAAATGAAAGTTTTGCGCCATCAAAGATTGCACTATCAAATCCAGCATCAATCGCACTCTTTACGGTGGTAAAACTGTAGTGATGATCAGCGTTCAAAAAGATATCAATACCCCAGTTGTCGCGAATCGTCTTCACGAGCGCAACTGCTTGATGTGTTCCAACTGCTTCTTCTTCGCCTTCAGAGAGTCCCACAATAACTGGGACATTGAGTGTGCGAGCAGCACGTGCGATAGCATAGAGCCCCTCCAGATTTGAGAAATTGAAGTGTCCGACGGCAACTTTCTTTTCGCGGGCTTCAGCAATGACGGATCGGAGGGTTTTCATAAGAGTAAGTTTAGCATAAAAAAATCTCTTATTTATCATTTTAAAATAAATAAGAGATTTTTATCATTTCACTAATTCTTTTCTGGAAACATCTGCTTTTTTTAATAGCCTATTACTTGCAATGGTGCAAACAACCATAGAAACAATAAGTACGATTCTACGAGATGTTAAAAACTGACTGAAGCTCTTTTGAGGGACATATACATATACTAAATAAACTACTATAGCCCCTAAACATCCACATAAAAAGGCGCCGCAAAATAAGTACCAGCTAAATTTGTCAAAAGTTTTCTTATCCATAATATTTATTTTTTCTAATAGATATACTATATTCATATAAAAAGTCAATAGTACCCTATCTTTTATTTCTATATACTTCTCCCATGCAAACCCAATATGACTTCCTCGCCATTGGCGACATCGTAACTGACGCATTTATCAGACTCAAGGATGCTGAAGCAACCTGTGACCTCGACAGCGCCAACTGCAAGCTCTGTGTGCGATTTGGTGACAAAGTCCCCTATGAATCTGTTGAAGAAGTGCGCGCTGTGGGTAACTCTGCAAATGCCGCAGTAGCTGCTGCACGTCTCGGCGTGTCTTCTGCCCTACTTGCGCATGTCGGTACTGACTATCACGGCAAAGAAGCGCTCGAAGAATTGAAGAAAAATAATGTCGCAACTGAGTATGTATTTTCACATGATGGTATACCAACGAACTATCACTACGTGCTCTGGTATGGTGTTGAGCGCACGATCCTCGTAAAGCACCAGTCATACCCTACTATCTTCCCCAACATGGCAGCACCAAAGATGCTCTACCTCTCATCGCTCGGCGACCACACTGAAAAATATCATCAAGATATTGCTGCTTTTGTAAAAGCACATCCTGAAATGAAACTCGTATTTCAGCCAGGAACATTCCAAATCAAGCTCGGTACTGAGGTCTTGAAAGATATCTATGCGAATACCTATGCATTCTTCTGCAACCTCGAGGAAGCGCAACGTATTTTAAATACTACAGAACATGAGATTCCTATGCTCTTCAAGAAGCTTCACGCACTTGGTCCAAAGCTTGTCTTTATCACTGATGGTATCAAGGGTGCGTATGCATCAAATGGATCAGAAGCATGGTTCATGCCTATCTATCCACACGATCCCTATGAGCGCACTGGTGCAGGAGATGCATTTGCATCCACTGTCTCAGTGGCACTCCTCCTTGGTAAGTCTATTTCAGAAGCACTCACCTGGGGTCCAGTAAATTCAATGTCAGTCGTCCAATTCGTCGGCGCTCAAAAAGGACTCCTTTCACAGGAGAAAATTGAGCACTATATCACGGAAGCACCGAGTGATTATCAGCCAGAATTACTATTTTAAATATGGAAAAACCAAAATCAGAAGCAATGAAGCGCACACTTTCTGAAAATTATAGCGAGATAGTTATAGGTGAGAATAAAGAAAACCTACAACATATTATTGCTAATGAAGAAAAATATTATCCTGATGCAATTTTAAAATCATACGAGAACGAAACAACACTTTCAGAAGTACACGATGTTGCAAAAAACAAACCTGAACTCAACTAAGCTTTCCGTTCAAGTACTTTCAATACTGCAGCTGTAATACCGTCTCGTCCCATACCATAGTGTTCGATGAGCTGTGTTGGTGTACCTGACTGACCAAATTCATCTCTCACACCAACGAATTCAATCGGTGCTGGATTGTATTGCGCGAGTACTTCTGCAACCGCACCCCCCAGCCCTCCTGTAATCTGATGCTCTTCTACGGTTACAATCGCTTTTGTTTCCTTTGCAAGTTGTATCAATAACTCCGTATCGATTGGCTTGATGGTGTGGATATTTGCGACGATGACTTTAATATTTTTCTTTTCAAAATCTTTTGCAACACGAAGTGCATTGGCGACGAGTCCACCGGTTGCAATGATAGCTACATGGGCAATACCGTCTGGTTTATAAAAAATCTGCCCTTTCCCTATTTCAAATGGAGTGTCTTCACTTGTGACAACCGGAGTCTTTTCACGCACGAGGCGCAAGTATGCGAGTATCGGGTTAGTGGCAAGTGCAAGCGTCGCTTTTCTGGCCTGTATCGCATCACAGGGTGAAATGACAGTCATGCGAGGAATAACCCGAGTAAGTGCAATATCCTCCACTGCCTGATGCGTGCCTCCGTCTGGACCAACTGATACACCTGCGTGAGAGCCCACAATCACCGCTTTACGGTCGTTATACGCAAGGGTGGTACGAATCTGCTCCCAGTTGCGACCTGGAGAAAACATTGCGTACGATGAGAAGAATGGATACTTGCCCATTGCGGCCATACCACTCGATACTGCTGCGAGATTTTGTTCAGCAACACCGACTTCTATAAAACGCTGTGGAAACTTTTCCTTGAAGAAATGCATTTGTGTACTTTCGGTAAGGTCAGCGCAGAGTGCAACGATATCTTTGTTCGTCTCCCCTGCTGTTGCCAAACCTTCGCCAAATCCTTTGCGGATCGGCACTTGCTCGACGTCGTCAGAGAATATTTTTGAATTTAGTTTTAGGGATGGGTTAAGCATACTATTTATGTTCACTCTTAATCTTTCCTCCTAGTGTCCGAAGTTCATCAAGTGCCATATTTGCCTCCTCTTTATTGGGTGCCTTACCATGCCATTCAAATTTCTTTTCAAATTCTCTCACCCCTTTACCAGGAATTGTACGCGCAATGATTACTGATGGTTTTTCAAAAATACTTTTTGCCATATGCACTGCATCAATGACTGCCTCAATATTGTTGCCATCGATTTCCTGCACATGCCAGTTGAATGACTCCCATTTTTTGGTCAGGTTGTCGAGTGGCATGATGTCCTCAGTGTAGCCATCGATCTGGATATTGTTGCGATCAACGATTGCAATGAGGTTGCTGAGCTTTTCCTTGCCAGCAAGCATAATAGCCTCCCAGTTGTTGCCTTCATTGAGCTCACCGTCTCCTAGCATGCAGTACACGTATTTGCTTGAGGTGACACCATTGTCCATACGGTCAGCTATTGCCATACCAACAGCCTGTGAAAGTCCTGCGCCAAGTGGACCACTCGATGTCTCAAGCATTGGCAGCCATTCACGATGTGGATGGCCTTGGAGACGGGAGCCGAACTTGCGTAGTGTCTGGAGCTCCTCTACAGGAAAATACCCCGCATGTGCCATCGTTGCATAGAGCACCGGACAAATGTGTCCGTTTGAAAGAACGAGACGATCACGGTCTGCCCAATCAGGCTGTGCTGGGTCATGGCGAAGCAATTCAAAATAGAGTGCAGTGAAGACATCAGTCATACCGAGTGGGCCTGCGGTGTGTCCGCTCCCCGCTTCAAGAAGCATAGAGATGATACTCTCGCGAATATCATTTGCTTTTATTTCTAATTCTCTAGTTGTGAAGTTTGCTTGCGGCATAGGTGTTTGAACTCCTGTATTGTACCGCGTGGGTCGGGAGATTGAAAGATAGCAGAGCCGATAATGAGCTGTGTTACCCCTGCTTCTGCGAGTTGTAATGCATTATCAAGATTCACTGCACCATCTACCGTGATAATCATATCGGGATAGAGTTCTTTTACTTTCTTGATTTGATCAAATACTCGTGGATCGAATGGTTGCCCTTGTGAACCAACTTGTGCGATACCCATACACTGGATACTTTTGATAAATGGAATATATGGTGCAAGTGTCGCTGGATCAGTGTCATTGCCGATAGCCATACCAAAGCCAATCATCGTTCGCACCATTTCCGGAAGATTTTCAAAATAGTTAATAAGTTTTTCTTCATCTTCTTTTTTTGAAAACGCTTCAACATGAAAAATAATTTTTGAGGGAGCAAGTGCAATAAAGTCATCGATGCGATCGAGCGGATTGTTCACCATGAGATCAAGTTCATAGTTGATATCCTCCCAATATGGCATGCCGATCTCCTCAGTACGGATCTGCTCAAGATGAGACTCGTCTTTGCGGTTGAAGAACCACGTGCGGTTGGGTGCAAAAAACCCATCGACAAAGTCGATCTGGACTGTACTCGCAGCCTCTGTGATTTGCTCAACTGCTTTTACAATAACAGGATATGCTTCGGGAAGTATTGCGGGGATGATTTTCATGACGTCACTATACTAGAGCGGCAAGTACAAAACAATGTCATCGGGATGTGCCACACCAGGAGTGGTACCATTGCATCCTTGCCCATAGTTTTCCTGCCCATTGGGACCGAATGATAAAATAACCGGGAAGAAATTGTCTGCACCGCCAGGACAATAGTCGGGATCAAAGAAATATGGATTACCCCAAGGGTCGATCACGCCGCCCGCATATGGACCATTCCATTTTGCTCTGTCGGTATCATTCCATGAACACTGTGAACCAGAATTGGGATCCTTGCGGGTCGGCCTTGTCATGATTCCTGCATATATTGAGTCTAGATACGTCTCATCATTGTCACGTACTCCGATCGGACAACCATTCATCCACTTACCCATGTCATCAGCCATTAGCACGGTAGCAGCATTGAGCGACGAAAGGTCTGCTTTTGCTTTTCCTATCTTTGCCTTCTCTCGCGCACTGGACAATGAAGCCAAGATGACCGATGCGAGGATACCAATGATTGCAATGACTACAAGAAGTTCGATAAGGGTGAATCCTTTGTTATAATTTTTTTTCATATAAGAATACTAAATTTAGACAATCTCCGTACATGTCGTTCATCTCCTGAAAATGGAGTAGCCAACCAAAGTTTTACGACTTCAATTGTTTCTTCAGGAGAAATAAAACGTGCACCAATAGAAAGGATATTTGCATTATTATGTTCACGAGATAATGTCAGTATTTCATTTGGACCACCGTAGTACACGGCTGCACGGACACCAGGCACACGATTTGCACACATTGCCTCCCCTTGCCCTGAACCACCAAAGATAATCGCCATACTATTATCAGGATCAGCTGCAACTGCCTGCGCGCATGGCAGTATATAGTCAGGATAGTCATCATCTTCGACAAGTGTCAGAGCGCCATGGTCAACGACCTCTACCCCCTCTTGAGTATTCAAAAACTCCTTCAAGAGTTCCTTGTGGGTAAATCCGGGGTGATCTGTAGCTAAGTGTAGTTTCATAAGTATTATTTTTGAAATGTAAAAATCCATTTGAATAAAGTGCCCATTTTTTTCTGACAAGCCGGGTAGCCTGCAGAACCACCTATACCTATCATAGAACAATCCTTATAAGGAAAAATCGGTACAAAGAAAAATACAACTAGAGTTATTACTATGATGATATGGTTTTTCATTTTATTTAATCGTTTTTCCAGTCTTAATCACATGATCGACAAGTGTGTGCGTGTATGAATATTCATTATCGTACCATCCAAGAACTTTCACAAGATTCCCACCAACAACGCGAGTCATGGCAAGATCTGCAATTGATGCATGACTTTCTCCGAGAATATCAGTAGAAACCAATGGCTCATCAGTCACTGCAAAAAGTGTACTCCATTTTGGATCTGCGGCTGCTTTTCGCATAATGTCATTCACTTCTTCTGCAGTCGTACTGCGCTTTGCGATGAAGGTGATATCAACGATTGATCCTGCAGGAACTGGTACACGAAGTGAAATACCATCAAAGAGTCCATCGAGCGCCGGGAATGCCTTGGTCACTGCAATCGCTGCCCCTGTAGAAGATGGCACAATGTTTTGCGCAGCAGCACGACCTTCACGAAGATCCTTTTTGCTTGGGCCATCGACGAGTGCCTGGGATGCGGTATAGCCATGAGTTGTAGAAAGTACCGCTTTTTCAATACCGATCGCTTCATGAAGAATTGCAATCAATGGAGATGCGGCATTGGTAGTGCAAGATGCATTGGATGTGATATCACAAGTACCAAACTTTTCTTCATTGACACCAAGGAGGATCGTCTCACCGGGAAATGATCCATCACCTTTTGATGGCGCACTAATGACGACTTTCTTTGCGCCGTCATCGAGATGAAACTTTGCTTTTTCAAATGCGGTAAAGAGGCCAGTACATTCAACAACAACATCGACAGCAAGATCTTTCCATGGGAGCTTGGTTGTATCTTTTTCAGAAATAAAACTAATTTTTTTACCATCAACAAAGAGATCCTTGTCATCATGGGTGACTTTGTGATCCCATTTCTTGTAGACAGAGTCGTATTTGAGGAGGTATGAGAGCGAGTCGAGTGAGCCGAGGTCGTTGATTGCAACAATCTCAAGTTCCGGACGATCCCATGCAAGTTTGAGAAATGCTCGACCAATGCGTCCAAATCCATTAATCGCTACTCTGATTTTCGTTGTTGATGTATCCATGCCAGATAGTATAACAAAAAAAGGGCCTCCGTAGAAACGGAAGCCCTTATAAACCTAACCTAACTTTCGCTAGGAAATATTAATCATGACCTAAAAGATGATTATTGTCAACTGAGTAATTCTTTCAACAATTTCATCGCAACTGCCGGGTTTGCACTCCCATTGCTCGCCTTCATGACCTGACCAATCAAACCTTGGAGCGCTGCTTCCTTGCCTGATTTGTAGTCGGCAACGATTTTTTCATTCGCATCAATGATTTCTTGGATTATAGGCTTGAGTGCGTCTTCATTATTCTGCTGAATAAGTCCATGCTCTGCTGCGAGTGCTTTTGGAGATGCAGGTGTCGTAATAATCATTGCAAGCAAGTCCTTTGCACCACGCGAGGTGACCTCTCCTGCAACGACCATACCAATGAGTTCAATAAAGTGTTCACTTGCTGGCAACTCACCCTTGAGATCATTGATGAGATAGTTTGATGCAACCTGCGCAAATGCGGCATCCTTGTCAGTGATGACCTTTTCAAAATAATCCGCCAACGCTTTGTCCTGCACAAAGACTTCGATATCAGCTGGCTTCAAACCGATGCCTGCATAGCGCAAGCGTTTTTCCCATGGAAGTTCCGGCAGTGCTGCTTTCATATTCACGAGATTGAATACGCTATGGAGTTTCATTTTTGGAAGATCGGGATCAGGGAAATACCGATAGTCATTCGCATTTTCTTTTGAACGCTGTGAGAAGGTACTTTGTTTCGATTCATCCCATCCACGAGTTTCCTGGACGATTTCATCTTGCCGTCCTGCCTCATAGAGCGCCTGCATGCGTGCGATCTCATACTCGATTGCTTTCTCTACACTTTTGAATGAATTGAGATTTTTCACTTCCACCTTTGTTCCAAATGTCCCTTCAACATCTGAAATAGAAATGTTTGGCTCAACGCGCATCTCACCTTTTTCCAAATTTGCTTCGGATACACCCAGTGTTCGCAAAAGCAATTGCAATTCTTTTGCAAAATCAGCTGCGTCGCGGGCACTGTGAATGACTGGCTCACTGACAAGCTCCATGAGCGGTACACCTGCACGGTTGTAGTCGACGAGCGTAAATGCTCCCCTGTCATGCTTTGATAACCCAGTATCTTCTTCAAGATGGACACGAGTGATACCAAAACCGTTTAGAGCACCACCAGAAACAATCGGATATTTATACTGTGAGATCTGATACCCTTTTGGGATATCTGGATAAAAATAGTTCTTTCGGTCAAACTCCGTAAAGTCCGCGATATCAGATCCGAGTGCGAGTCCAACCTTGATGACATTTTCTATTGCCTGTTTGTTGGCAGCTGGCAGTGTCCCAGGATGAGCCATACAGACAGGACAGATATTGTGGTTCGGGCGTGTTTCGTCAGGGTCGTTCTTACACCCACAGAACATTTTGCTCGCTGTATTGAGTTCGGCATGGATTTCGAGCCCGATGACTGGATAATACGTTTTCATAGATGCGATTGTAGCATATCTTTGTTTTAAACGGATTGTGTGCAAAAATAAATAAAATACTTGTGAATGAAAAATATCCTTTTATTACTTTGTCTTTTTGTAGCAGGTTGTGGTGTTATTTCTCCCCAAAGAAAATTAAAACCTTCAGTGAGCCGTCCATCAAACAAACCAACAGTTGAAATAATTCGGGGAATGTCTGATGTACTAGAGCTCACATTTGACACACGTCCCAAAATACGGACGGTAATTCCAATCAAAGGTGCCGAAAAATTGTCAGCCAACAAATTGTCGTGCAAACTTATAAAAGGCACGACGAAACTTGAGTTTACCTATGACACGATGAAATGGAGGAAATGGACAACGGGAAAACTCCGTTACAAAAAATAATATCCGCCTCGGGAGGGCGGATATTTACTTTTTCAGTATCCGTATGATTTCGTCCTGGAACGCTTTTACACTCTTGTCATCAAAGAGACTCAATGCGAACACTTCTTTGCCGAGCTTTTCAAATTTCTTTTTTTCTTTTGCAATCACTTCTTCTGGTACCGTATCAGTTTTTGTCAGTACAATGATTTCATCTTTGGTATCAAGTTCACGTCCGTATTTGGTGAGCTCTTCGCGAACGGTCTCATACGCTTTCATCATATTTGGTTGTTCAAATGACACGAGGTGTGCGAGGACTTTGGTACGAGTGATATGGCGGAGGAATTTGTCTCCCAATCCTTTGCCTTCACTTGCGCCCTCAATAAGACCTGGAATATCTGCAATGATATATCCATAGAGGTCCCCAAGGTTTGGATCGATGGTCGTAAATGCGTAGTCGCCGATTTTTGCATCAGCATTTGTCAGAGCATTCAAGAGGCTCGACTTCCCTGCATTTGGATAGCCGATCAGCCCCATATCTGCGATGAGCGAAACTTCAATATAAAATTCTCCAGTTTCTCCCGGCTTACCTTCTGTTGACTCCTTTGGTGTCTGGTTGGTTGAGCTCTTGAAATGTTCATTGCCGTATCCTCCCTGTCCGCCTTTGAGGATCTGTATTTCCTGCCCTTCTTTGGTGAGCTCATACACAACACCGGTTGTCGTGTTTGTTACAACAGATCCGATCGGGAAATCAATACGCATATCAACACCATTCGCGCCTTTGAAACTACGAGAACCTCCGTCTTCGCCTTTGTCTGCATTAAAAATCCGCTTTGCACGGTATTGGTCGAGCACGCGAAGAGACCGCACTGCGCGGATATAGATATGTCCACCGCGACCACCGTCGCCGCCGTTTGGGCCACCTTTTGCAATAAATTTTTCCTGGCGCCAACGCACGACACCATTACCACCGTTACCGGCGGTTGCAGTTAATGTAATTTCATCGAGGAATGCCATAGAGCTACACAATAGCAGGTTTGTGTGTTTTAATCCACTCCATCAGTGTTTGTAATCCCTTTTCGGGATCTACATCTTTCATGTACGCACCAGCAGCACGATCATGTCCTCCACCTATAGACATTTGTTCAAAAAGATCACGAACATTAACGCCTCCTGGTAGCGACCGAGCAGAAATACGGATACTACCATCTGATCGAGGTGTCACCACCACTCCCCAAGGATAGCCCTCTACGCGTGGAAGATATTGCCCCATGTATATATGACTTGCAGCAGACATATCTTCGTCGGAGTACTCTCCTCTCCCTTGTATGTATGTATATTGCATTGGAGGCCATCCTTCAATCGAAACATAGTCGGTATGCTGCACCAACTCTTGCAAGAGCGGGATGATGCGTCGTGGAATACCTCCATACTGCGAACGAAACTTATCAATCGAAACACCAATCTTTTCGATGAGCACTTTTGCAATAAGAAAGACGTCTGTTTGCTGTGGTGACAGGTGTGAAAAGTTTCCCGTATCGCCCAGGATACCGAGAAGAAACAGTTCTGCAAGCTCTTTAGTGAGTACAGATTCAGCATCAAGAGCTCTATAGATTAACTCTGCATTTGATGAAAAAGATGGGTCGACCATAGTGAGCGTCATCGGATCTGGAGCAGTACCATGATGATCAATTGCGACCATGTGAGGAATTTTGAGTGAAGTGATTACTTCAGGTGTTTTGGAGATACGAACAAGACGATTAACATCAAGTATGACAAGAAGATCTGTGCCCTCAAGATGATTTGCCACATCATCGACCCATTCTATATGCTCAAAGTTTAAAAAAATACTATGTCGATCAGAGCGCTCGCCGGTATACACAATGCGAATATCTTTGGCCGGATATTTTTTTGAAAGAATTGTATAGACAGATAATACTGATGCAATAGAGTCATCATCTGGTGAAAAATGAGCAGTTATAACGACATGCTGCGCCTCCTGTGCTAATGAAAAAAAACTTTCCCGAAAAGTTGCAAATGTTTCTCCAGTATTAGTCATGCTTTACAAAATGCCCCACAATCCAGTTGATAATAGAGATAACAAGTGCGCCGATCACTGCTGCCTTGAATGACCCGACAGTAAACCCTGGCACAATGCGCGTCACTGCCCAGAAAAATGCACCATTGATAAGTATTGAAAACAATCCAAGTGTAAGAATGTTGAGTGGCAAAGTGAGGAGGTTCACAATCGGCTTGACGATCATGTTGAGAAATACAAGTATCGCAGCGACAATGACAGCAGTAAGAATCGTATTAACAGTGATACCGCCCACAAAAAATGGAAGAGCGAATACTGCAAGTGTTGTAATGAACCAGCGAAGGATAATCATATTAGTTAAAAAGTGATTCTACTATTTGTTTGACGACCTGGCCATCTGCACGACCCGCGACTTCTTTCATGACAGCTCCAGTCAGTATTCCTGCTTTTGCTTTGTCAGTGACATTGAGTTCAGCCTTCTTTGTTTCGGCAATCGCACGAATGTCTGACTCTGCCATCTGTGCAGGCTGAAATACTTCGAGGTACGAAAGCTGTGCTTTTTCATCAACTGCGAGGTCTGCACGTCCTCCTGCTTCAAATTGAGATATGGAGTCCTTGCGCTGCTTGATTATTTTCTGGATGACTTTGAGTGCCATGTCATCGGTGACTTCATCTTGTGGAGTCTTACCTGCTGCAACGAGCTCATTGGTAAATGCAGAAAGGGTCCCGCGATAGGTATCAAGGGCTGCTTGATCCTTGTCACGCATGGCTTGTTTCATTTTTTCTCGGATGTCGGTGGCGATATTCATAGGAGAAAGTATAGCATGCTACACTACACCCATGAAAATCTACTTTTTCGATACTGAAACGACTGGCAACACCGGCAAAGACTATCTCTGTCAGCTCGCAATCAAAGAACTTGGGGTGGATGAACCTGTTGTAAACGCAACATACAAACCACAGGTACCTATTCCGCTCGAATGCACCATGATCCACCACATCTCAAACAAGATGGTCGCAGATCGTCCATTGTTCAAAGACTCTCCTGAATATCAAACAATCAAAGAACTCTTTGAATCCGCTGATACTATTGTGATCGCGCATAACTCTGCATTTGACGAACAAATTTTGAAAAATGATGGCATTGTACCGACCAACGTGATTTGTACATTCAAAGTCATCCGTACGCTCGACAATGAAAATAAGTTTGCGATGCACAAATTGCAGTATCTGCGCTATGCCCTTGAGATGGAACTTGATGTCCCTGCGCATGAAGCACTCGCCGACGTACTCGTCCTCGAACAGCTCTTTGATTACGAACTTCATGAAGGAATGAAAAAATGGAGCATGGACGAAGAGCACGCACTCGCCCACATGATGACGATCAGTCAGGAACCGATGACCTTTCGCCATATCCCCTTTGGGAAATACAAAGGTAAGACGATTGAAGAAGTATTTCTCGTTGATCGCGGATACCTCGAATGGCTCCTCGCACAAAAGCGCGCCAGTGATCAGGACGAAACTGACTGGATTCACACCCTCGAACGCTACCTCTCCTAGATTTGACGTAATGCAAAAATAATGTATAGTATAGAAAAACTATACGTATGATACAAACTATTCTTTTTATTACTTTTGATGGCGATGAAAAATACGAGATAACAAACCAAACTGTTCGTAAATTGTGGGAATTTCAAGCATTATTTAATGTTACGACCGAAGATGGCCTGTTTATCTTGATAGAGACACAAAATGAAGATGTCGCATTTCGTACCTTTACCTATCATCTTTTTGATACGAAAGGTTCTATAGACATCCGCGGGGTTCATACAGTCATCCGGACAACTTGTATGGGGACGAATCTAGGAGAGATGATACACATCAGCACAAGCAGTCCTGGCTTTACTAGGTTAGGAGAGATACTTCGCCGAGACCCTCGGACAATCGCACGAATACTCAAAGAAGTCGAGAAGTCGTATGTCAAATACAATGTCGATCGTGGAGAGAAATCTCTTTTCACAGATCATAAGGACAATATTTGGCTTCATTATGGAGTTGGGTTGTTGCTTGCCACATTAGGTTGCCAGAATCATTAGATCATTAAAGTCAGGGAAATTTCCCTGGCTTTTTTTATTCCCCGCCCTCGCGTACAATAACGGTATGCAACCTATATATATCATCATCCTTGTCATCGCCGTCGGTGTTATCAGCTATCTCATCGCTCAGCGTAAGCGTGCGCCTGAGACTGACAACGGCACCCAAGCAGGCTTTCAGCTCCTCCTTCAGCAAATCAACGATCTCCAGCGCACGGTAGACACCAAGCTCGGTGAAAATGAAAAAAGTATGCGCGAGAGCATCATGCACCAGTCGAACCAGTCTTCCCAGATCATCTCCGATATCACCGAGCGTCTCACCCGACTCGATGAAGGCAACAAACAAGTCCTTGGTTTTGCCGAAGGACTCGCACAACTCCAGGATATCTTGAAAAATCCGAAACAGCGCGGTGTGCTCGGCGAATACTATCTTGAAACGCTTTTAAAAAATGTGTTACCACCTGGCAGCTATGAAATGCAGTACGCATTTCCTGATGGCACCATTGTTGATGCCGCCGTATTTGTCAAAGACAAAGTCATCCCAGTGGACTCCAAGTTTTCCCTCGAAAACTACAACCGCATGGCAGAAGAAAAAGAACCGATGCGCAAGCGCGATCTCGCAAAGATTTTTGAAAATGATCTCAAGAAACGCATAGAAGAAACTTCAAAATATATCCAGCCAGAAAACCGTACCATGGACTTTGCATTTATGTTTATCCCGCATGAAGCTATCTATTATGATCTCCTAGTCGGCACTGTCGGTGCGGGTGACGAAGCTGAGAACCTCATCCAGCGCGCAGCGAGCAAGTACCGTGTCATCATTGTCTCCCCTACGTCATTCCTCGCATACCTGCAAACCGTACTTCAGGGATTGAAAGCACTTCAGATCGAAGAGTCCGCAAAGGAAATCAAAAAGCGCGTTGAAGAGCTCGGCAAGCATCTCAAAAGTCATGAGGAATACCACAACAAAGTCGGTACCACTCTTCAGACAGTTGTGAACCACTACAATACTGCGTCAAAAGAATTGAAAAAAGTAGACAAGGATGTCATGCGTATTTCAGGCGTCGCTATTGAAATAGAACCCACACTCATTGAGAGTACTATCGAACGAACGACTGAATAGTCAGATCCTCTATTAGAGAGGAAAAAGCTCTTTGTTCGCAATACTCTTGAACACACTCAAGGGAACATTCACCATTTGCTTTCCTGCTGCATATGCTGCAACTTGGTATGGGTCAAAGATAAAGGTGATAGCGGTATCAGTCACTACAAAATTCTGATAGTTGTCAGCAACAGGAGCAGCTCCTTCAGCAATCCACTGCGCATCGGTCATTTCAGTGTTCTTGAGTTGTGCTTGTACATATGGAGCAATAGTTTTCAAGCCAGCCTCTCCATTTATAAACAACGTTGCGAGCGTCACCGGGATACCAGTTTCGTTGTAGGTGAATGTCTTGGTTGCCTGGAGACCGTGTGCACCACCCGTATAACTTTCTATAGTAAAGATATAGGTATCTGCGCGAGTATTTTTTTCTTCTGTGTATGAGACATCAAGCGTGAGATTTTGTGCCTCAGCAGGTGCTAACTCTGGATCAGTTGCCCATGAAGTATCCTCCTTGAACTGGTTGATGTTGTCCTGCACAAATGACTTGAATGCGCCATTGATCGTCGTGCTTGATGTCACTGGATAGACTGCGGTTATCGTATAGGGTCCGGTGTTTTCACTGAGATTCTCTTCATCTATCTTCACTGACGGCCAGTTTTGTGTTTGATCCCCTGCCACCGGTGTCGGAGGTATCTGTGCATCCTGTTGTTTCTTTGCACGCATGACGAGCCATACAAGTGCGATAACAATGAGAAGTGTCAGGATGATTTGTGTTTTGGAAATTGGTTTCATAATTATAGATTTATCATAAGTTCTAATGAGTCATCAAACTTCGATTCGCCTGATGGATTGTCTTTGTGCAATATGAGAAAACCGCGACGATATGGTGTTTCTGGTGGCAATGTATATGCAATACTTGCGGTAAAAGGTACGTAGTCAGTCGTCATCCATTCACCCTGTGCGGTAGCATAGCCTTCGGCAATGATGAGCCCATCCCAGTTGGTAAGGGTGATCGGAAATGATCCCTCAAAGAACCAATTCCCTCTCGCTTGGCCTTTAATGATCAAAGGAGATGACACTTGTGCATTTGGTAATGGCATATCCACAACGATCAGATTGTCCTTCTGTGCTTTTGGTTGGTCAGGTACCAATGACCCGTCATTAGTAGGAGGTACTACAACCGGGACCGTTTTTGTAACGGTCTGACGCGCAATACTCCAAAAGATCAAGGCAAAGAGAATAATAAAGAAAAGGAGGAAATATCGTTTTTTCATATACTTGAAGTATACCTCATATTTGGCTATAGTATGCAAGCGCTTCTATACAAGCGCTACGGCCCTATCGTCTATCGGTTAGGACACATCCTTCTCAAGGATGGAAGCGGGGTCCGACTCCCCGTAGGGTCACATGAAAAAAATCCGCCTCCTGGCGGTTTTTTTTCATGTGACCCGGAGGGTACCGTAGGCTCCCGTTTTTCCGAAGAGCGATTAGCAATGACTTGAAAAACGCAGTCCTTTAGGGGTCACCTTCAACAGCTAGCACGAGAAGCGTACCAAAATAACTCTTTAAAGGGCTATTTTGGTACCTGCGAGCTTACTTAATCTAAATCCTTAGAACTTCTCTTAATGCGGAAAATCTTAATTTTTTCATCATCAATAACCAAATCTTCAACGGCCAGTCCTTTATAGAATTTAAAGATCACATTTGTTTTAATCTCTTCAATTTTTGCGTCTTTATCTTTTACGCTAGTAGGATCATTCTTTATCCAATTTTCAACTATCTTTTTACGAGCCTCATTAAGATTTGAGAGATTGGTTATAGATAAAGTTAAACAGCTTTCTTCATCGTTTGACCATTTGGTGTTTGCATCATCTAACTCAGTATCCTTCTCTATTTCAAATTCATGAGCAAAGAATGATTCCGATTTAAAGATAAACATGGAGTCTGGATATGACTTCTGATCTTGGAACTTATAAATGATATACACAGGAACACCCTTAATAGTTCCTTGGTAATAGGGACCTTTATCTTTTCTGGAATCTGCTTCCTGCCAATAAGGAACGAAATCGTTAGGAGAATATGATTCGATACTTAAGTAGCCATTTAACCACAGTATGATGGCTGCTGTATCACTCTCAGGAGATATGTTCTTACCAATATTTTCTCTACTAATAAGAGGGGGGCTTTCTACTTTCTTGTAAATAGATTCAAGAATCTTATTGTCTTCTGATCTCGCAAGATCTTCGCCAAACTGATCTCCGTTTGAATAGTGAACATTGGTCTCTTTAACAAACTGTTCTTTGGATAAGAGGGTGTTATACCCAAAACCATCGCTTCTCTTTGTGCTATCTTTTATAAACTTTTGAATTCCGTACAAAACTCGCGACTTTTTATATGACTCAAAATTCTGTTCTGCAAATTCATTAAATTTTTCATCATCAATTGACTGCTGAATAAGCTTACTCCTAACATCGGATTCGTATTTTTCAGCGATCTTTGAGAAGACTTCATAAAATTTAGTTTTTGCGGTATCGAATTGTTCATCTGTTAGTTTTTCCGTAGAGACAAAAAAGTCTTTGGTCTTATTTAGAAGAACATCGAACTGCTGGTTGCCTTGTTTTACAAGAGAAAGTTCGTCGTTATAATTTTTATCTTTTATATCAACAACTAGAGCGGGGTTAGCTAATACAATATTAAGAATACGATCTGTTAGCAGATTCTTAATATCATGACGTATTGTAACCGTATAAACTCTTCCCTCGGGCATATCCCAACTATCCCATCCAAAAGAACCCTTGCTCTCTGAGAGTTCCGCACTCTTTAAGTAAATACTCAAATAATAATTCAAATCATCTTGATTGTTTGCGTAGTGAGGGATTGGATCCTTAGCCAAGGCTGACAGTAGTTTGGACAGTGCATTGCGGTAAAAGTCATCACCCTTTCTTGCAGGAAAATATTTATACACCCACGCAGTAAAACCAAACAGTACAGCTTTCTTGGTGAGGACAGCCTCATCAAGTGCCTCATCCTTATCGCGCTCATATGTCTCGCGAGAAAGAGAGTCATTTAGGAATGATAGTGTTTTTTCGAAGACATCGATGTCTTTGCGATCAAAAGCAATTTTTAACCATCCGTTAACTCCCGATAGAAAAGTGGTAACAAGTTCCGAATAATCATCATCCTTTTTGATTCTGGATTTTAATGAATACTTAGCAACTTCATTAAGCCATCTGAAATAAATATCAAAGAATTCATCCCTTTCTTTTTTATCGAGACTGAACGCTTCATAGAAGGCGTGCCCGAAGTTCCTAAAGAAGATATTGAATGTGTTTGTCGATTTCTTGTCTAACGCCTGATAAATGTATCCGAGAGAGAATGACACCACCTTTCTTATACAGTCAACGTTTCCTTGCTTAAACGCATATTTTTGCAGCGTGAAGATAATATCATCATTGATAAATTGAATGATATCAACATACGAATCTGCCTTATTCGTGAAATGATCAACAAAGCTAGAAAATTCTTTCAGTTTCAATTCGAGACTTTTAGAGTCCTCAAGTTTTATAAGAGAAACCATCTCCGGGTAGTAGCTTCTTGTCTCTGCTTCAATGTATGAGATTGGATTTTCATCTTCATCATTGATTGATACGAATGATCGCAGTCTCTCTTCATCTATATCATCTTTAACTTTAATGTAACTACTTTTTTTAATTCCCAAAATAACAGTACCGGAGGCGATCGGGGCTCCGTAAGATACATAGTATGGTATATAGTATTGAGGTTCTTTAAGTAAATTCTTAACCTCTCCACTGGAGTCTAATTGGTTTTCAATATTTGTGCCTTCAATATCAGTATTTCGAGTATTATTAATTAACTCTAACTTAATTTCAGCAATATACCCTGAGTTCTGTGCACGTATTAGGCGATAAGAGTCGTCATTTTCATTAAGTAAAAATCTTCCAACTTCTTTACCTCTCTTCTTATCAAGTTCATCATTTAATAACTCATTCTTTTTCCTCAAATTCTCAAATTCAATAAGTTTTTCGCGAATTACTCCTTCTTTAAACTTTTTTACAGCTCTTTCTCCAGATAGCTCACTCTTATTAAATTTAAAAACCTCATTAAAGGCACCGCGTAGTCTTAAAAGAATCCACCCGACAAATACAAAATTGATTGTCTCATACACTGGACTAGGCAAGGCGAAAAATGTAAGAGCGAAAAAACCGAGACAATTTTTTATAACGCCCTCGATGTCAGTGTTTTTAAGTAGAGTTATTTTCTCTTCTCTATTTTGAAGACCGTAAATATATACACCAAGAGAAATTACAATAGTGAATACAACTCCGTATATGGCAATAAACGTATCGTTGGCACAAACAATACCCGCGAGACAAGTTCGAGGATCTGGATTTTGTATTATGAATAAATATTTATGCCACATAAAGGCTATTTTAACATTTTCAGACCCTTTTTGACAGACAGATCAGGCGTTTTTTAGAGCAATTTTCTTATTACTCAATACAATCCCACTCTTCAAACACCTCAGAAACTCCCCCTTTTCCTCCACTCCCCCTTCGGGCAATATGAAATTGGCATAATTGCGTATATCGATGTCCTTCACCGCAATCGTCGTCTTGCCCCCATCAGCACCTGCTGGAATTTCTTGAATCGGTGTACTTCTGCCGTTATATTCTCCCTCATCGGCACCGTCACCATCAACAGCACTCTCGAAAAGATAGATCTGATATAATTCATACTATGAAAAGAGTAATAATAGTCCATAGATGGGAAGGCGGATCGCATGATGACTGGCGACCATGGGTTAAAACAGAACTTGAGGCAATGGGTTATGAGGTGCTCGTGCCTGACATGCCAGATACCGACGTTCCTGTTATTGAAAAATGGGTTGGGAAATTATCTGAGGTAATCGGTACTCCGAATGCCGAAACATATTTTATTGGTCACTCTATCGGGTGCCAGACTATCTTGCGATATTTAGAAACGGTTGATACGAAAGTTGGTGGCGCATTGTTTGTTGCCGGCTGGTTCAACCTTGAGAATCTAGAAGACGAAGAAGTTATACAGATTGCAAAGCCGTGGATTGAAACTCCTATAAACCTCGAAAAGATAAAAACTGTACTACCAAAATCAATCCTACTCATCTCCAAGGACGATCCATACGGAGCTTTTCAAGAAAACGTGGATAAGTTCAGTCAGTTCGTAACTCATATCAGTGTCTTTGACCATGCTGGGCATTTCACTGAATCCAAGGATCCTTCAATTCTTGGAGAATTTGAAAATCTTGTTCGGGAATAACAACTCTCTAAAAGGCTTTCTGATATAATTAAATTTTATGAACTACCCAGACTCTTTTTTTCAGCTCCAACTAGATTACGCAAAAAAGATTTCAGAGGTCAGCGACATTTCATTCGAGGAAGCGCTATTGCAACACACTGGTTTTTATAAACTCATTGGTACTTCTGATTGGAGTTTTGACAGAAGCAATCCCCAGTGGCAGGAATTCATCGGTCAAATGAATGTAGCCCCAACTATTGATAGCGTTAAAAAGTTTTGTATCTATGGCCGCAGAGAGACTATAGAAAATAACAAAAAGTTTGGCTGCTTTTCATATGATTTTAATGAGCAGACAAATAATATCCATGTGCATTTTATGCCATCCATAGAAAAAGGTGTACTATCATTGCAGAAAAAGGATCAGAGACTTTCTGAACTACAGCAAATGTTTTTCAGCATCAAGGAGAATTATCCTCAGGCAAAAAATGTTGTCGGTTTTTCTTGGTTATACAACATATCTGCCTATCAACGATTATTCCCTAAAGAATATTTTAAAAATATGAAGGTTAACAAAGGTTGGTATAAAAGTCTTGCTATATGGGGCCAGTTTATCAATGGCGACCTAACTTTGAAACAAGAGGATGCCACAAAATTTTTAAACTGTATAAAAAATAAATGTTCAGTAGATGAGCTCCAAGGATGCTTTTCCTTTCATGTTTGTGAACCTATGGCTGACATCTGTTATTTTTATAATCACCTTAGAATCAAATAGATTCCATCTGCTAAGAGCTCACAGATTAAATTTTCTTTAGTGCTTTTTTAAAGGCTTCTAATTGAACTGGGAAAGATTTAGAACCATCAATCTCTATAACAGGTTCCGATTTCGTTGGATATTCAGTATTTATTTTAGTTAACCGTGCTACTGAAACATCAGCTGGATGATAATATTTTTGCTTTAGCTTTGATCTAACTTTTTGTCGCTGGAGCAATCGTTTTTCTGCTTGTTCTATTGAAGTAATAACATGAACGACAACATATGTAGCGTTCATCTTTTTTGCTATCTTTGCAAGTTCACTGCGGTATTTTTTCTTATTATAGTTACCATCGTTAAGGACACCGACTCCTTTCATTAGAAATTCTTCAGTGATCCAATTCACCGCACGCATTATTGCATCTCTTTCTTCTGGTTGAAATGTTGGATTTGGAATAATTTCTTTTCTAAACCTGTCTCTACTGAGATGGACGAGGCCGTATTCCTTTGCCAATCGTTCTGAGAAATATGTTTTCCCTGACCCAGGGTGTCCGAGAGTGCAAATAAGAAGAGGTTTCTTCATGTAACAATTATAGCAAATTTTGCCTTAAATTCATTTCTTTCTTTTACCTTTAGTATTATTGGGTTCCGAAACTCGCCAGAAACGATCACAATTTAGATACTTTTTTTTCATTAGAAACTAATTTGGAAATTATAGAATCATTCTCTATATCACATCATATATAGAAAACTTGTAAAGTATTAGCTGGGCGCACGAGAAAGGTCGATTTTGGACTACAAAAAAAAGAGATACCCAAAGTATCTCTCGCTTTCATTTTTTGTTGTTACGCACGAATCCGCAGATCCAAATATTCCAAAAACTTTCTCAGAAATTCAGAAGGTGCAGCTGTTTGTAGGTTGGTTCTAAATGTACCGTCAAATACCGGCTTGTTGCTTATCGATTGAGATAGCAAATACACCTTTGCATTGCGATTCTTCTCCTTGATTAATTGAGCCAATATCGCCCCAGTCATAGCCTCTTCACCTGATCCACTCGCGGACGGAGTAGTGCTAGGGTGGAAAATATCATTCGTAAGAACTACAACATTCCCGTCTTTTGGTACTGCCTCCACTGCTTCGGATGAGGTCCCCGTGCAAGTAGTAACTGCTGCAATATTCGGGAATTCCATACAGAGCAAATCAAATAATTCATACTTGCGATGTGCACATACATACACAAATACAATGTTGTCAGTATTCATAATTAATTTTTTACGAGGTATGAGAAATGGTTTCTGCTACATTACCATTTCTTGTACATTAGTCAATATCAATTTAATTCCCAGAACTTTCACTTGATGCTATAAATAATCTATGGCAATCTCCCCTCTCTGCGACAAATGCAAACAAGAATTGGAAGACTATGGCGCAATATTATTGAGCCCTCCGGATGACAAACAAATGGTCAGAAAATTTCATTTGTGTAAAAAGTGTTACGAGACTTTGGCAGCAGACATATAACATAAAAAAATAGAGCTTCCATATTTAATGAAAGCTCTATAACTTTTGCTTTTGATAAAACTAATTGACTACTTAACGACTGAAAAATACTCCCTGCCATTTTTTGCCATTTGTTTTTACTTTTACTTCTTTTACTTCAATACGTTCAATTTCTTTGCCTTTTTCTTTGTATTTTGCAGTGACATACTGAACAATATCAGGATATTCTGGTGTCGGAACAAAATCATTCACCCATCCCACTTCTTGCTTCGTTTGTTTATCCTTGAATGTAGCAGCAATCAGATAGTTGCCTTCAGGTGAACTCACCTTTTTATCAACCTCAATTACCTTTCCAATAAATTTATGTCGGTCAGTAAAGTTGATAACAAAATCGGTTTTGTTGCCTGCTAGAATTTCCTGGAACTGGCTAATAGCTTCAGTAATCCAGAGCTCCCCACTTTTGAGTTCCCGTGGCAAATGATTCTTTGCCTCATAACTACTTTCATTCCATATGGTTCCATCATGCCAGTAAACAATCCGATAATTCACTGTCTCACGTGAATTATCATTTTTTCTCCTAGTCATAAAACGTGTTCCCATACAGGTTTTAATATGAGGGATATTCTCATTATCCATAACTACAAAAACTCTTCCAATACGATACACAGGATCATCTTCCAGCCCATACGGAAGTGAGTAGTCGGCAATGAGTTCTTCATCGCCAATTGCATAAAACCATGGAGTAAGTGCACCACAATCTATCCACCGCTTGAAGCCCTTGGCTTCTGGAAAATGTACCGTATTGTCATGACTGCCCCAATACTTTTCCCAGGCCATCTTGGCATCTTCCAATGTTTCCCATTCGGTAAACTCGGATTTGCCATAGCGGTGATACTGGTAGATTACAAAACTGCAACGGTTGTCTGGCGCATTTCTTATTTCAAGAACTTCAATGAAGCCAGTCCCTCCACCTGCATACTTATGCTGTATCATGTCGTAACGGGTGTATCTTCCATAAGCGCCATGAGAGATGTTGAGCACTCCTGTTGTCGGCAAACTAATAGTTCGGATATGGTCACGGAAGAACTCCTTCACCTTGTCTTTAAGATCAGGAGGGCAAGAAAATTCAACTAGTTGTCCAATACCGGTCCGTACCTCTCCATATGTATACGAAGAGAACTTCTTTTGGATGTCTATTTCTGTTGTTGTCATAACGTGTTATTTAATTTTGATGAATGTTGTTTTTATCAATCTACACTATTTTCTATACATGTCAAAACTCTCTGTATTTCATGGAGTGTTATACTAAACCAATGGAACAGATTGATGGGTGGGAATATACAAATAATGCACTCGAACAGCGCTTCACATTCGCCGACTTTGCGGCAGCATTGGCATTCATCAACAAGGTTGGTGTGGTGGCCGAAGAGCTCAATCATCACCCCGATATCTCAAACAGCTATAACAAAGTCACCCTTCGATTGAGTACCCATGATGCTGGCGGTGTTACTGAAAAAGATATCGAACTTGCGAAAAAAATCAGTGTATTCGTATAAATAAAAACACTGCGCTTTTTATTGCGCAGTACGTTTTTGTTTTTTTTGTCATTAAATTTCCCGACAGACCGCCTTTGGGAAACCAAAGGTTCCCGTACCAGCAAGTCGTTGCCAAAAATTTGCAGCTGCTTTTTTTCCATTTGTTCGCAACTGTTCAACAGCTTTTTGTGCATCAATTTGATGTGATGTTTCAAAGCTCTCGATTACATCAAATTTCTCATTGAGCCAAGCTCTTCTGAATTTTTTAGGCACCACACCAGGAGGAAGCTTGATTATTTTTATTTGTAGCATGCGAATAGTTTTCACTACTCTATCGTATACTGGCGTTTTGTCAATATTATCGATCCGGAGCAATCTGATAGTAGTTGGCAAGAAACTGTACGGTGTTGAAAAATGGATCAGCGAGCGTCTGGATCGCATAGAGCGCCCCCTTTGGATAGACATTGAAGAAATAGACGACATAGCGTGGCTTGCTCGCAGGAAAAAACCCGATGAGTGAGTGAAGGTTTCGGTCGGTGTAGTACCCTGTTCCGTCAGATTTTGCGATCTGCGCCGTACCAGTCTTTGCGGCGACTTGGTAGTGTGACATTCCTTTGTGGTATCCGTCATCCACCACATGGACGAGCATATTGCTGATAGTGGAGATAGTTTCAGGTTTGAGGATTTGTTCAG
>CAYUDJ010000005.1:0-23174 GCA_964443635.1 uncultured Candidatus Saccharibacteria bacterium
CTGCAACATGTCCAGCCCGAGGACTCCCATCTCTCATAGTTGTCTCACCAAATGGCGGAGAGCTCTATAGACCAGGTCAGGATATCATCGTGAATTGGAGTGCGTGTAACTTTGTTCGCGGCGCGCGTATTGCGATTGATTTGATCAGTCCATCAGGTGCTGTCACAACACTCCTTACAAGTACTGGAAATGACGGCACACAAGTTGTGACATTGCCCGTAGGCGTCAGTGGCGATGGATACAAGATACAGGTCCGTCAGAATACAAATCTCGGTACTCGCACACCAAAAGATCAGTCCGATAGAACTTTCAGTATTATCGACACCGCACAAGCCGAGACATTGGTTGTATCGCTTGCATCTGATACACCACCACAACAAGTTGTAGAAGTTAGTAGCACCTCTCGAACAGATGATATTGTTTTGCTCAAAGGAAAGTTGAAACTTACCGGTAATTCTGATGCAAGACTTAACAAACTTCCTCTCACGCTCTCAACACCTAATGGTGCAAG
The DNA here is from genome assembly GCA_964443635.1 of uncultured Candidatus Saccharibacteria bacterium. Taxonomy (GTDB): domain Bacteria; phylum Patescibacteriota; class Minisyncoccia; order Phycocordibacterales; family UBA9973; genus UBA4124. The sequence goes on from CAYUDJ010000005.1 coordinate 512, forward strand.
TATCTATGCGATTGTTGATTCGGTAGGTTTATGGATTGATGGTGAAGAAATCGGAGAGGTGTCTCTCAATGATAGTTCGGCAACTTCTGCTGTTGTTGTATTTGATGGTCTTGATTTTGTTCTCAATGCTGGTGATACCTACACGTTCACTGTCAAAGCAAGGATCAATGAGATTACTCCTGTATCATTTGATGAAGGCGATAGTGTTACTGCGTCAGTAACAGATATTAACCGTGGCGCGATCGATATAGAAGATGTAGATGCTAATGACTTCCTTCCTTCACAAAAGATAGGTAATGCGCTGGGTAACTCTCAGACGTTTCTCTCACAAGGTATCCTTGTAACTCCTGTTGTAAATACTGCTGAAGTTTTGTCGGTGGACGGTGCAGCTGATTATGCGATATACACTATGAAGGTTAACATCACCGCCTTTAACGAAGATGTATACATCGACAAGAGCTTTATTGAATCAGCAAGTATCTCCACTACTCCAGTTGGTAGTAACCGTGTAAATGTTGCCAACTCTTCAGGTGTACAGCTTACCAATGGATTTTCTGCTTCAATTTCTTCAACAGACAATGATGCGCGCGAGATGCAAAACTCCTATAAGATCTCAGACGGCAGCACTGCTTCATTTACTATTACAGTAACTGCCAGAGGTACGAATGCCATACAGCGCGCAATCCTCTACGCTCTTGAATGGGGGACATCTGATGCGGCTACCTTGTCTCATGTCTATACCTCAGGTATGGGTCTAAATGGTGATTACAAGACTAATCTTATTTATGTAAGTGGTGTTTAAGACTAAGTCTTAGATAGTACAAACAGCAAAAAACCACCCACCCAGGTGGTTTTTTGCTATACTGATGCACATGACATGGGCAGAACAACGTAAACTTTCGTATATTACAATCGTGTTCCTGGTGATAGCGGCAATACTCTTTGTGACGATCAGACAAGCGACCAAGGAAACACCAACCTGTATGGATGGCAAGAGAAATGGTGGGGAAGTCGGCGTCGACTGTGGTGGTCCATGTACCTACTATTGTCCCAACGAGCTTGCCAATCCAAAGGTTCGATGGTCGCGGTCTTTTCAGATCACTCCGGGTGTCTATCAGGCGGTTGCGTATGTTGAACACAGTTATCCTGCGGCGGCCGCGCAGCGAGTCAGATATACATTCAAATTCTTCAATGACAACGGTACACTGATTGGGAAAAAGGACGGCACAACATTCCTTGGTCCAATGGGTCGAACTGCAATTGTCGAGCCAACCGTACGACTTGGAACGAGCGTAACTCCATCAATGACCCGTCTTGAATTTTTACCACTATTGCCATGGGAAAAAATCTCCCCGACATTTTCGCAGGTTGTCATCAAGACCGATCGTAATGTGCTTGAGAGCACAGCGCTTGGTACCAGACTCACTGCAACGATTGAGAACACTTCACGCTATTCATTCCGTGATATGGAGGTCACTGCTATTTTGTATAACGCTGATGATAATGCAATCACCGCATCAGAGGCACTTCTTCCATCCCTCCTTGGTGAGCAGAGTACGACGATGACATTTACCTGGCCGTTTCAGCTTCCTGAGAAGGCGGTGCGCATCGAAGTGGTGCCACGTTTCAATCCGTTCACAGCGGTAGCATTATGATCAGACGTATTGCACAGGGTATAGACTGGATACTGCTCGGGGCGATCGCTCCGATGATTCTCGGCGGGCTTGCAACGATGACGAGCTTTGGGTCTGAGGGCGGATTCTTTGCAAAGCAGCTGCTATGGGTTGCTGTCGGATTAGTCGTTATGTTTACCATCGCATCCGTAGATATGCGATTTTTCCGTGATTCGAGATACATCACACTCTTTTATGGTATCTCCATCAGTTTTCTCGTGCTGGTGCTTCTTGTTGGAAAAACAGTCAAAGGCTCGCAGAGCTGGTTTAGTTTCGGTATCTTTTCATTCCAGCCGACCGATATCGTGAAGCTCATGGTTATCGCCATGCTTGCAAAGTATTTTTCTCGTCGTCATGTTGCTATTGCACAGTTCAAGCACCTTTTTATTTCAGTACTCTATGCTGCGCTTCCGGTCGGGCTTATATTGCTCCAACCTGACTTTGGTTCTGCGATGGTTATCACAGCCCTCTGGCTCGGGCTTGCACTCATGGCAGGTATTTCAAAGCGACACATCCTCATCGTAGCCGGTGTTGGACTTGCCATTTTCTTGGTGGCATGGGTGGGATTATTTAAACCATATCAAAAGGCCCGCATCATAAACTTTATCAATCCGACTGCGGATATCCGTGGTTCAGGATATAACGCGTATCAGTCAATGATTGCGGTCGGATCCGGAGGGCTTCTTGGCAAAGGGTTTGGATATGGGACGCAGTCACGACTCAATTTCTTGCCAGAGTATCAGACTGACTTCATCTTTGCGGCATTTGCAGAAGAGTGGGGACTCTTTGGGGGACTGATCATCATCGCAGGATTTTGTGTATTTCTCTGGCGTATCATTCTGCATGCCAAGCGTGGCGCAACAAACTTTGAGACACTTTTCTGTGTCGGCTATGCGATCCTTACTTTTTCCCATGTTGCGGTCAATATCGGTATGAACATCGGTATCATGCCGGTGACAGGTATTCCGCTTCCGTTCATGAGCTACGGAGGGTCACACTTGTTGGGGGAATGTATCGGATTGGGTATCGTTCTTTCAATGGCGAGATTTGAACGACTCAGTCACCGCGATGATATGCGCAATGAATTTCATGGATATGCATAATCTCAACACGACACTCTTTTATGCACTCAACGATGCAGCACAGGTGTATCCGTGGCTCGATCAGTTTTTTATTTTACTGACACAGTACGGTATTCCCGTCATGGCGCTTGGGTTGGTGTGGCATCTTTTTCATGTCGTTCCACGTCGGGCATCTACGGCAGGTACCAAGCTCTACGCCTATCTCCAAGGGATAGAAGTCGTGACAAGTACGATGATTGTTTGGGCGGTAGTACACATGATCAAGGTAGTAGCAGTGATAGCGCGACCATTTGCAACACTATCTGATGTGCGACTGGTTGTGCTTCATGAGCAAACGTACTCATTTCCTTCAATGCATGCAGCTCTTGCTATGGCGCTTGCGACTGCAGTGTATCTCCATCATCCACGCCTGGGGAAGAACCTCTTTTTACTTGCGGGCTTTATCGCATTGTCACGGGTGTATGTAGGGGTGCACTATCCAGTAGATATCGTAGTCGGCGTATTGATCGGGTGTATCATTCCTGTGGTAATCTACCGTTTGTTTTCAACGCAAAAAGTCGATACTGTCAACTAAGGTTGTCTATTGCCCAAATGCTCAAAAAAGACTAGAATTGCCGGTACTATGACCAAAAGAATTATTGCGCTCGTTATATTACTCGCAGGAGTTGCCCTCGGATATGGACTATTCCATTCGACTACTCATACCACTGGATTCCTTTCGAAGCACCCGTTTCGTCTCGGACTCGATCTCTCGGGAGGTAGCTCACTGCTGTATACGGCTGATATCAGCCAGCTCCCTTCAGACCAGGTAAATGACTCAATGGAAGCATTGCGTGATGTTATTGAGCGCCGTGTCAATATGTTTGGCGTCGGTGAGCCTGTTGTGCAGGTGCAGACCAGCTCTCTTGGAGGTGAGAAAGAACACCGTCTCTCGATTGAACTTCCAGGTGTGACTGATATCACCAAGGCAATCGCGATGATTGGACAGACTCCTTCACTGGAATTTCGTGTTCAGTCCAACACACCATCAAAGGCGACCGTGGACGAAAAGGGCATCCTTTCTGTAAATGTGGATCAGCAGTTTATACCAAGCGGTTTGAATGGAAAATACCTCAAGCGTGCACAACTAATCTTTGCTCCAAATACTGGAGAGCCACAAGTCTCAATTCAGTTTGATGACGAAGGTGCAAAACTTTTTGAAAAGATAACTTCAGAAAATGTCGGCAAGCCAATTGCAATATATCTCGATGGTGCAATGATTTCTGCTCCAAATGTTAATGAGGCGATTTCTGGAGGTACAGCACAGATCACGGGAAACTTCACCCCCGCTGAAGCAAAGACACTTGTTGGTCGTTTGAACTCAGGCGCATTACCAGTTCCTATTTCACTTGTTTCTACACAGACAGTTGGTGCGACACTGGGCGCTGATGCTATCCATGCGGGAGTAAAGGCTGCGCTTGTTGGTTTTATCTTGATCGCATTGTTCCTCATCCTTTGGTACCGTCTTCCGGGTATTGTGGCTGTACTCGCGCTTTCGCTCTACGTTGTTATCACACTTATTTTGTATAAGTTGATACCTGTCACACTCACTGCTGCGGGTATTGCAGGGTTCATTATTTCGATTGGTATGGCGGTTGATGCGAACATTCTTATCTTTGAGCGATTCCGCGAGGAACGCGCAAGAGGCAAAAGTATCAGTGATGCTATCACTGCTGGATTTGATCGAGCATGGCTTTCAATCCGTGATGCAAATACTGCAAGTTTGATAACCTCTGCTATCCTCTTCTGGTTCGGTACGTCACTTATCAAAGGTTTTGCGCTCACGCTTGGACTTGGGGTGCTCGTGAGTTTGCTCTCAGCAATCCTTATCACCCGCGTGTTCTTGCGTGCACTTCCGACGCTTCAGAACAGTCGGATCGGGCGATTCTTATACAGTAGTGGTTTCAATAAATAATATGTTTATCATCAAATACAAACGATTCTTCATCTCACTTTCAATTGCGTTCGTCGTTATCTCGATCGGACTGTTGGTTGTATTCGGACTTCCGTTCGGTATCGACTTCAAAGGTGGTTCACAGCTTGAGCTTACCTATACGACTGAGCGACCAGCTGTTGAGTCAATCAAGACCTCTCTCACAACCGCTGGTTTTGCTGATGCAATCGTACAACCTGCAGGGGACAAGGGAATTATCATCAAGAGTCATGCACTCGTCGATAGTGATCGTGCAAAAGTGACAGCAGCACTTGTTGCAAATGGAAGTGTTCTCACTGAGAATAGCTTCACAACCATCGGTCCGTCTGTCGGGAGGGAGCTGAAGAGCAAGGCTATCCTCTCAATCATTCTTGTTCTTCTTGCTATTATTTTCTTCGTAGCCTATGCATTTCGCAAGGTTTCAAAACCGGTTTCTTCGTGGAAATTCGGGATGGCAGTCATCATTGCGCTTGTCCACGATATTGCAATCCCGCTTGGTGTGTTTGCATTCATCGGTCATTACTACGGTGCTGAAGTAGACACACTCTTTGTTGTTGCCTTGCTCACGACACTTGCACTCTCGGTCTCTGACACAATTGTTGTATTTGACCGTATTCGTGAGCACTTGAACACTGAAAAGAACGCACCCTTTGATCAGCTGGTCGGACGCAGTCTTTCCGAGACATTTGTTCGCTCGATCAATACATCGCTCATGGTGCTCATCATGGTTATTACACTTGCAATAGTCGGACCAAAGTCTACACAGTTGTTCGCAACAGTATTGGCAATTGGTATGTTCTTCGGAACGTATTCATCGATCTTCCTTGCGAGTCCGATCCTTGTACTGTTTGAACAGTCTCAGAAAAAGAATAAGAAATAAAAAAAGCTCCCGTTTATTCCGGGAGCTTTTATATTATTCCATATTTGGTTTAATCCCTAAAATAGGTCCGATAAACATATAGAGAAAGGTTAATACGCAACATTTCTCTAAAGAAATCTCCTTATTTAAATACTTTTTTAGGTAGTAGTCTCTTATTTTCATAAAGAAAGGTTTTGGTTGAAGGATAATCTACACCTATTTGACTATTTTGTCAAGTGTTGTAAAAGGTGTATACTGATGACATGACTATTATATTAATTATTGTTGCATTATTGGTTATCTGGTTCATTGCAGGCTACAACGGCTTTGTGAAGGGCAAGCTTCGTGTAGAGGAGGCCTGGGCTGACATAGAGGTACAGCTCAAGCGTCGCTACGACCTTATTCCGAACCTGGTCAATACGATCAAAGGCTCAACTGCATTTGAACAAGGCACGCTGACTGCGGTGGTAGAAGCAAGAGCAAAAGCAACTTCCATACAGATAGATCCCACTAAAGTCGATGCTGCAACCATGGAGAAAATTTCAGCTGCACAAGGTGAACTTTCAAATGCGCTGGGCAGACTACTTGTTGTATCAGAGCAATATCCTGACTTGAAATCAAATGCCAATTTCTTGTCACTTCAGTCTGAACTCTCTGATACCGAGAACAAGATCCAGGCTGCTCGTCGTTTCTACAACGGCAACGTTCGCGACTTCAACACTCGTATCAGAGTCTTCCCATCCAATGTGATTGCAGGTATGTTCAACTTTACCAAAAAGGACTTCTTCGATATCGATGACAATGGTGTAGAGAGTCAGCCGGTTGAAGTGAAGTTCTAATATGACATACATAATTATTGCTGTTGCGATTATCATCATTCTCAGTTCACTTCGCGTCGTCAAAGAATACGAGCGGGGAGTTATCTTTTTCCTTGGTAAGGCTACGGGTGTACGCGGTCCAGGACTCATCTTTGTCATTCCAATATTTGAAAAGATGACCAAGGTCATGTTGCGTACAGTGACAATGAACATTCCATCTCAGAAAATCATCACCAAGGACAATGTCTCAATCGACATTGCGGCAGTTGCATACTACAAGATTGTCGATCCGATGAAGTCGGTTGTTTCTATTGAGGACGTCTATAATGCAGTAAATCAGATCAGTCAGACAACAGTGCGAAATATTGTGGGACAATTCATGCTCGACCAGGTACTCTCACAGACCAGTGACATTAATGCGCAGATCAAGGATGTGATTGACGCACATACTGAACCATGGGGTGCAGAGGTCACAGCAGTTGAGATCAAGGACATCGCACTCCCTGAGAACATGCAGCGCGCGATGGCAAAAGAAGCAGAGGCAGAACGTGAACGTCGTGCAAAGATCGTTGCAGCAGAAGGTGAAATGCAGGCTTCAGCAAAGCTTGCAGAGGCATCTGACATTATGGCTGCACATCCGGTTGCGCTCCAGCTCCGAACACTTCAGACAATGGCTGAAATCTCTGTTGAGAAAAACTCAACCATTATTTTCCCAGCACAGTTTATGACGACTGTTCAGGAGGCATTCAAGTTGATTGGACAGGATAATCAAAAATAAATACGGTATACTTCACCTATGATAACCCCCGAAATGTTTCGTTATGTTCAGGACGGTCTTGCAAATGGCAAGACGAAAGATCAGCTCCAGAAAGACCTGTTGCTTGCAGGTGGCTGGCAGGTGAGTGATATCGATGAGGTGTTTGCTGCCGTGGAAGGACGAATGGTCACCCGACCAAAGAAAAAATCGCCACTTGCAGGGATTCTGGTATTTCTGATTATACTGGCTGCTGTTGCATATGGGGCATGGCATTTTTATGGTCCACAGATACAGGCTCGTATTGAGGCATTTACAAACCCTGCACTTACTGCCGAACCTATAGTTGAGACTCCAACACCTGAACCTATTGTTGAACCAGTCGTTACCTCTGAAGTAGCACCAGATCCATATGCCGTGGGTACTCCTGCGTACATAGCCATTGAGGCTCTTGTGAAAAAAGCGAATCCCGATGCAGGTCGTGACCGTTCGATCGGTATTGGTGAGCGAACAGATATTACCGGAGATGGTATCCCTGAATTAATTGTAAATGATGGTGTTGTCGGAGCAGAAGACCATAACTACATAGTACGATTTGAAAATGAGATTCCAGTGCTTGTAAAAGTAAATTATAAAGGAAAAGTCAGTACGTTCTCAGGAATGTCTGGCAGTGCTGCGGTTGGAAAAAAGGCAGACACCGTTCAATTATTAGCACAACAGCAAGCAATCCTTGTTACCTCATATTCAGTGTATGGCGAGCAAAAGGATTATTGTGTAGCTATCGCTTATGTTTGGAATCCGACCACTAAAATTTTTGAATATAATAAGCAGCTAAGTGATCAAAAAATCTCGGAACTTATGACGACTTGTTTGCAAGTTGCAACTGACAATGGCGTAACATACAAAGGCAAATAATTTATAGCAATAATGGCAACACTTTACACTCATCGCTCTGAAAACATCACCAAAACCTGGATACTCGTCGGGGTGTTTTTGGCTATCGTGCTTGGTCTCGGATATTTTCTTGCCGGCTACTATAACAACCCAGGAATTCTCACTATCGCAATCATATTCAGTATCGTGATGAATATCACGAGCTACTGGTATTCGGACAAGATTGCGCTTTCCATGGCAAAGGCAGTGCCAGCTGACCAAAACCAATACAAGGATCTGCACAATATCGTTGAAAATCTTTCAATCACAGCAGGTCTTCCAAAACCAAAGCTCTACATCATTCCTGATGTTGCACCAAACGCATTTGCAACAGGCAGAAATGCAAAACACGCATCTGTTGCAGTCACTCATGGACTCCTCCAGATACTTGATCGCAGTGAACTCGAAGGAGTGATCGCGCACGAGCTCTCACATATCGGCAATCGTGATATTTTGCTCCAAAGCATGGTTGCGGTACTGGTCGGTTTTATTTCCCTTCTTGCAAATATGTTCACTCACAGCATGGCATGGGGAGGGGGACGAAATAGTGACAGTGATAATCGTGGCAGCAACATTCTTGCAATCGTCGGTATTATTTTCATTATACTCTCACCGATTATCGCTACGCTCATTCAGCTTGCCATCTCTCGCAAACGAGAATTCCTCGCTGACGCCTCCGGCGCATTGCTTACACGATATCCTGAAGGTCTCGCATCTGCATTAAAAAAAATCTCCACGCATGGCCGTCCGATGGCGACTGCAAATAATGCGACTGCACATATGTATATTGCAAACCCATTTGGTGCCAAGGCATTCTCTGGTCTTTCGAAACTTTTCATGACGCATCCGCCGGCAGAAGATCGCATCAAAGCCCTGACTGATATGTCAGTATAGGTATTTGCTAAAAGGGGTAATGACAGTAGAATAGGGGAACTTGGAAACGTCGCATAGTGGTCGAGTGCACTACCTTGGAAAGGTAGCAAGGTGTTACAGCCTTCGAGGGTTCGAATCCCTCCGTTTCCGCACTAATATTGACAATCTAGTATTTTACTATATAGTAAAGAAAAAATTGTCAACTATGAGTAAGTTAATTAAAAACATGGGGATGTTTAGCATCCTAACGCTTATTGGAGGATTAGTAGCGTACCTCTATTCATCAGATACTCGTCATTGGTTCCAGACATATATGCTCTGGCATACAAACTGGATACATTGGGTTGCTTGTGCAACGCTGTGCGTAGGAGCCATCTTACTTTTTATTTCAGTAGCAAAACATGACCAGGTAGCTATTTCTCAGCAAAATGTCCCAAAATGGGTATTGTGGGCGTATGATTCTGGTATATTGTTCGTCTTTTGTGGCACTGTTTACTTTGGTGTTCTTGTTTTTTTGGTACATCTGCCTCCACACATATCATTTGGGAGTCTAAAAACGCTGCCAGGGAAAACTGTTGGAGTAGTCGGAGGTAGTCTAATTGTTATTTCTTTGGTTTATTTCTTTCGTTCTAACGAAGAAAAAAAACAAGGTAAGTGGCTTTTTCTTCTACTTCTTTTTGTGTGTGCCACAGCAGGATCATTTGTGTATCTTCCATATGTATTTAGGAAAGGATCAGATGCCGATGTTCTTGCAGATGCAAAAATAGATTCTCTGAATCATTCACAAGCTGAGGAGATAGCAGATGGACAAGGAGATAGTATTACAGTGGCACCACAGGATCTTGATAATCAACGAGTTACTGTTGATTCGGTTGCAAATAAAAAGCTTATTGTAGATGCTGTTGTATGTGCCGAAACAATGAATTTGGTGGATAGTTTTAAAAATTTGGTAATGGATTTGCGAAACAAAAATGACCAATTGAGCGGTACCGCTACAACAAGCAACAAAGTAGTTGCTGAAAAATTGGCTGCATTTACTGAGCAAGTAAAAAAGTTCAACGCCCAGGCAAAAAAGGATTTACGAATTCTTGCTGCAACTACTCCAGCCCCACCAGTAAAAGAATTGCAACAGCCCGATGAAAAAGTGTCTGGTGCTACCACATCAAAAGGTACAAAACGCAATGCGACCTATCGCAAAGGCACAAAGCAGGGGGGTGCTGTTACCCACAGTGACGTTGTGGCTAATGTTGAGAAAGGTATCCAGAGGGCCCGTCAGAGGAATTAGAGTAAATTACAAAAAGCTGAACAACAGGTATCCATCGGATGCCTGTTTTTTTTGTGCAATCCACTGTGTAATCCACCATGCTACACTCTACCCATGGATGCATTTGGTGACGCCTACAAAAGTCTCAATACCCAGCAAAAGAAGGCTGTCGACAGTATCGACGGGCCGGTTATGGTCATTGCAGGGCCGGGCACGGGCAAGACGCAGGTGCTCGCACTCCGTATTGCACACATCCGCAAACAGACTGACACTTCTGCGGATAGTATTCTCTGTCTGACATTTACCAATGCGGGGGTCAAAGCAATGCGTGAACGACTGTTGCGCTATATGGGCTCTGATGCGACCAAAGTCAAAGTCTCAACCTTTCATGCATTTGCACTCGAAATGATTGAAGAGTTTCATGAAGTGCTCGGCGAACAAGGAGTGCCAACACTGATCGAAGAAGCAGCAAGTGTTGCGCTTTTTGATGAACTGCTCCATTCCCAGAACTGGAAATATCTGCGACCTCGTGCCAATCCGTCGATGTACTTTAGAGATCTTAAGTCACTCATTTCAGTATTGAAGCGTGATCGTATTACACCAGAGCAATTTCGTACACTTGTACAACAAGATATCGAACGCATCACTGATGATCCGGATAGTATTTCGTCCCGTGGTGAGTCAAAAGGGCAACTCAAAAAAGAAATACAAAACAAACTTGAAAGCTTGGAGCGCAGTCTCGAAGTCGCAGATTTTTATGAAGCATATGAGTTACTCAAAACAGGTCGCAATCTTATCGACTACAATGATGCACTCACGCTACTCGTGCGTATTGTTGAGAGTAGTGACGATGCTGCGGCAACGATTCGCGAGCGATATCTGTACGTCCTCGTGGATGAACACCAAGACTCAAGTGGAATACAGAATGAATTTCTCTCACAGGTGTGGCAAGAAACTGAACGACCAAATATATTTGTGGTGGGGGATGATCGACAGTTGATCTATGGATTTGGCGGTGCCTCCCTTGCATACTTTGAAGGGTTTAAACATGCATTTGGAACAGCTGAACTCATCACGCTCACTGAGAACTACCGCTCAACACAGACGGTGCTCGATGCAGCCGAAGTCTTGCTGCAGAGTAGCCTTGCCAATGGCAAGCTCACGGGCAGTACAACAGAGGCGCACCCGATCCGGCTGATCGAATGTGACTATCCTCGTGATGAAATATTACTTGCTGGTTTGGATATTAAAAAGAAAATAACTGAAGGTGGAGACGTAAATGATTGTGCAATATTAGTGCCAAAAAATCACCAGGTAAAAGCAGCTGTTCAGACACTGCGAGATATGGGTATACCCGTTGCTGCTGCATCTGCATTAAAACTGTTTGAACTCGCTGACACACAAACATTTTTAACCATATTGAAATGCATCGCATCACCCTTTGATAGTATTTCACTTTCTCGCACACTGCTTGATCCTGTTGCAAATATTCCAGTACTTGCTGCGCATCAATTCCTTGCGGCAACCAATCCGCGTAAACTTACACTTGATCAGCTTGTTGCATCAGAAGATGAACACATTGTCGCATGGGGTACTGCACTCAATGGTTGGCTTGAACTTTCAACTACAGCTGACGCGTATGTACTCATCCAAACTATCGGTACTGATGCGCTCCTTGCACATGCAACTGATGATGAGACGATGCGACGACGTGTCGAAGTCATTCGTACATTGCTCCATCTCGCGCTCTCGCAATCGCAAAAGGGAGATGTGGTTATGCTTGCTGATTTCCTCTCATTCATCAAGCGTCTCGAAGACTATGAAGAAGATATTCCGCTTGCAGTGTTTGGTGCGCAACAAGGGGTGAAGGTGTTGACGCTCCACGGTTCAAAAGGACTTGAGTTCGACAGTGTATGGATTGCACATATGGATGAGAAGTCTCTCATGGGAAGCAAACGTCAGGCATTTTCTCTGCCCCAATCAATCACTGACAGTCTTGAAGAAAATAATGAAGATGTCGCAAAGCGTCAGCTCTATGTTGCGATGACTCGTGCAAAGCGCCACCTTGCTATTTCGTACGCACGACAGAGCTATACCGGTACTGACCAACAACTCGCATCGATTATTCTTGCACTTCCCGAAACAATTTTTGAAAAAGAAAGTAGGGAGGCAAGTGAGGCAGTAATATTGGCAGCTGATACTGGGCTCTATGTGACGCGCACTGAACCTGAGGTGGTAGATCAGGCAATACAAATTGCTGAGCTTGTCGCGACTGAATACGAGAAGAAAAAGGTATCAGTCACGATGCTCAACAACTTTTTTGAGTGTCCATGGAAATGGTATTTCCGCAACCTGTTGCAACTGCCGGAACCGTTGACTGAATCTCTCCATGTCGGAAATGTCGTGCATGAGACTATCGAGTATGTATTGAAAGGCGGACATGATACAGAGGTAGAGCTCATGCGAACAGCGCTGATCGAGGCACGCAACGATGACGTCTATGCAGAGCGACTGGTGCATCAGGCCCGATCAATTGTGGAGCACTGGCAGCGCACCTATGCAGATGAACTCGCACAGCCTTTTACTATCGAGCAAAGTTATTCGTACCGAGATCCTGATATTGCCCACCTCACTGTTACAGGAAAAATCGATGTCGTCGAGACAATCATCTCAGAGGAAGTCCGAGTGACTGACTGGAAGACGGGAAGTGTAAAGACTAAAGGTGAGATTGAAAAGAGTGATGACGAGGGGCGCATGTCTGGGCACCTGCGACAGCTTGCGATGTATTCGTATCTCATTGATGGTTCGACACATGGCAATACGTCGGCGACTGAATCACGGCTTATATATCTCGAAGCAAAAAGTGGAGACAAGAATGCAATCCAGTCACGCCGTATCACGTATGAAGAGATTGCGCGATTGAAAAATGATATTATCGACTACGATAATTTTATAAAAAGTGGTGAATGGATGCAGCGTCCATGCTGTGCGAAGACATATGGAGCAGGGGATACGTGTGAGTATTGTGCACTGGCGGAGAAGTTTGGAGTATTGAAGAAATAAAAAACCATCTTATATGATGGTCTCAATTGAGTTAAATTTAATAATTACTTTTTAAGAGAGGATAGATTTCGGTTTTAATTCCAAACCTTTTCAATTGCTGAAAAGATACCATCTTCGTGACTAAAGGTAAACCTTTCTCCATGTTCTTCTGTTATTTTTTTCTTAAAGATTTCAAATAACTCTTCATTTGAAACTTGCTTAAGAATATCTTCCCGTTTTCCGGTTATTGCAATTTCTGTCTTCATAAAATTTTATTTTAAGGTGAATTTGAACAAACCTTATCATATATAGTGAGAATGTCAAGTAACACGAAGACGTAAAAACTGCTATAATAAGTCGTTAATAAAACCTTATTTCATCACTATTAAATGGCTAAAAAGGCAGGGGAAAAAGAATACGGAGCAGAACAGATTTCGGTCCTTGAGGGGTTAGAGCCGGTTCGTAAGCGTCCTGGTATGTACATAGGTACAACCGGTGTTGATGGTCTGCACCATCTCGTATGGGAGATCTTTGACAACTCACGCGATGAAGCGATGGGAGGCTATGCTGATCGTATTGAGGTGACCTTGCTCCCTGGTGAGCGTGTACGAGTAGTGGACAACGGCCGTGGTATTCCGGTTGATATCCATCCCAAGACAAAAGTATCTGCACTCGAAACAGTCATGACGACACTCCATGCCGGAGGAAAGTTCGGAGGTGACGGATCAGGGTACAAGGTATCTGGAGGTCTTCACGGTGTGGGTGCGTCTGTAGTGAATGCGCTCTCAACCTACACTCGCGCAGAAGTGCACAAAGGAGGCGATATCTGGATGCAGGAATATGCAATGGGTGCAAAGAAGGCATCTGTAAAGAAAGTTGGTAAGTCAAAAGAAAATGGAACAATTATTACATTCCAACCAGACCCAACTATTTTCAAGGACACAGTTGTGTTTGATCTCAAGACGATCATTGATCGACTCCGCCAGCAGGCATATCTCGTGAAGAAATTGCGCGTGACGGTTATCGATGCTCGCAATACTACTGACAACGTTGATCCGACGAGTGTGTTCTGGTTCAAAGATCTTAATGTTGAAGCGCCGACAACGACATACTATTTCGAAGGGGGACTCAAGTCGCTCGTCGCTCACTACAACCGACTTCAGAAGCCGATCCACGACACTATTTTTTATGTAGAAAAAGATCAGGACAATGTTGGTGTTGAGATTGCACTCCAGTATGTCGACGACATGAACGAACGCATCGTTCCATTTGCAAACAATATTTATAACCCGGAACAGGGAACACATATCACCGGATTCAAGACTGCACTCACTCGTGTCATCAATACATACGGCAAGAAAAATAATTTTATCAAGGAAGCAGATGGTGCACTCACGGGTGACGACGTACTCGAAGGTCTTACTGCAGTGGTTTCAGTAAAGCTCGAAGAAATTCAGTTCGAAGGGCAGACAAAAGCAAAACTTGGTAGTACTGAGGCACAAGGTGCGACAGCAACAGTGTTTGGTGAAGCATTTTCAACATTTTTGGAAGAGCATCCTGATGAAGCAAAGGCAATGATCAACAAAGGATTGCTCGCACTTCGCGCCCGGAAGGCCGCAAAAGCTGCAAAGGACTCCATCCTCCGTAAAGGCGCACTCGAAGGTATGACATTGCCCGGCAAACTTGCTGACTGTCAGACCAAGGATGCGAGTGAATCAGAAGTATTCATCGTAGAGGGAGACTCAGCGGGTGGTACTGCCAAAATGGGACGTGACCGTCGCACACAGGCAATCCTCCCACTTCGTGGAAAGATCCTCAACGTTGAGCGTGCACGACTCGACAAGATGCTTGCGTCACAAGAAATCAAAAACCTCGTCATTGCGATGGGTGCATCGATCGGCGATACATTTGATATCGACAAGATGCGCTATCACAAGATCATCATTGCAACAGATGCGGACGTCGATGGTTCACACATCACGACTCTCATCCTCACACTCTTCTATCGATATTTCCGTCCGGTCATCGATGCAGGATATATCTACATCGCACAGCCACCACTCTATAAGATAAAGAAAGGAAAGGAATTGTTCTACGCATACACTGATGCTGAAAAGGAAATTATATTGAAGTCTATTGGTGCTGGTGCAGTACAAGAAATACAAGAAGATGAAGATCTCGGTGAAGAAGAAGCAGAGGAAGCAGAAGTTGTAAAGGCAAAGCGCGCTGCAAAGGTCACGATCCAGCGATACAAAGGTCTCGGAGAAATGAATGCAGATGAACTCTGGGAGACAACTATGGATCCAGGACGTCGCGTGCTCAAGCAGGTGATGATTGAGGATGCTGAAGAAGCAAATCAAATCTTTGACATCTTGATGGGTAGTGAAGTCGCTCCACGAAAGAGCTTCATTCAGTCAAATGCGAAATTGGCAAATCTCGATATTTAAGTAATAAAAATCCCTTCTCATTATGAGAAGGGATTTTTTATTACATATGTAACTTGATAAGATTTTTCAATTCAGTGATTGTCGCCTCCTTCTGTTGGGCGAGCTTCATCCAAAATTGATTCTCCCCATCTGAGGATGTCTCGGATTGATAATTGTTCTTGATACGCCAGAGACTCTTTGATTCCTGGGTAAGCTGGTGCATCAGGTTGTATACATTATTATTTTCCATATCTCTATACTACCACAATTAATTATTGGTGCGATTTTTTATCTCTTCAGAGATTTGAGTTACAAAATCAGCAATAGTGATACCTTCGAGTTTGAGATCATTTCGACCTTCGACAGTGAGTGTCTGTGCATCGCGCTCCTTGTCTCCGATGACAATCTGATAGGGAACCTTCTCAGTCTTTGCTTTGCGGATACGCTTGCCAAGTCCGTCATTTGCCCACAATTCAACACGTACACCTACCTTTTTCAATGCAATGAGTACTTCTTGTGCATATGCTTCATGCATTTCTCCGACTGGAAGTACTGCGACTTGTAGTGGTGAGAGCCAGACAGGGAATGCGCCAGCGAAGTGCTCGATCATGACACCCATGAAGCGCTCAAGAGACCCACTGATCGCGCGGTGAATAACGACCGGTCGTTCTTTCTCACCTTTCTCATTTGTGAATTCAAGTTCGAAACGCTCAGGAAGATTGAAGTCGCACTGGATGGTTGCAAGTTGCCATTCGCGGCCGATCGCATCTTTGAACATGAAGTCGAGCTTCGGACCATAAAACGCCGCCTCGCCAACACCGATAAAATACGGAAGACCTTGTTCTTCACAGATCGTTTTCAACGCACTTTCTGCAGTGTTCCACACTTCATCAGTACCGAGCCATTTCGATGCATCATCATCACGTAGTGAAAGACGAACTTCATAGTCATTGATCATTCCCATGGTCGTATAAAATTCCTTGATGATCGCGACAATGGTTTTGATCTCGTCTCCGATCTGAGAAATACGACAGAACAAATGTCCATCGTCTTGAGTGATAGAGCGTACACGGGTGAGTCCGCCGAGTTGTCCAGTTTTTTCATCACGATAGACAGTCGCTGGTTCAAAATACCGTACAGGCATATCGCGGTATGAGAATTGATTGTCAGCAAAGATCTGCATGTGGTGTGGGCAGTTCATTGGCTTCATGATGAATGCGTCTTCCTTTCCTTTTACCCGGAACAACTCGTCGCCAAACTTTGCAGCGTGACCTGATGTTTCGTATAGCACTTCCTTTGCAATGTGTGGTGTCCAAACACGTGAGTAGCCCTTGTCAGCATGCAGTTCCCAGAGATAGTCCTCGATTGCTTTGCGTACGATCATGCCATTTGGCTGAAAGAGCGGAAGGCCTGCACCGACGAGATCTGAAATAGTAAAAAGCTTGAGTTCACGGCCGAGTTTTCGATGGTCACGCTTTTTTGCTTCTTCAAGTTGCCATTCATGCTTTGCAAGGTCTTCTTTTGTAGTAAATGCCAAGCCATAGATACGGGTGAGCATCGGGTTCTTCTCATCTCCGCGCCAGTATGCGCCTGCGATGCGATCGAGCTTGAAACTTTCAGGATCAATACTGCTCAAGTCGTCAATGTGTCCGCCGCGGCAGAGGTCAGTGAAGTTGCCCATTGTGTAGAGTGTAATTGTTTCGCCGCGCTCAGCGATTTCGTTGATCAGTTCTGTTTTAAATACGTTGCCACTGTAGTGAGCAAGGGTTTCGTCTTTTGACACTTCTTTATGAATGACACTTTTCCATGTCGGAAGGATAGCTTTCATTTTCGCTTCGATCTTTGGAAGGTCATCACTGCTCAGTGGTGTTGAAAACTTCACGTCGTAGTAAAAACCGTCATCAATCGATGGTCCCAAAGTGAGCTGTGCATCAGGATAGAGCTCCATCACAGCAGCTCCGAGGAGGTGGGCAAGGGAATGGCGCTGGTTGGCGAGTTGGTCAGTGTTTGATGCATGTGTCATGGATAGGACTATAGCAATTTTGCACGTTTTGCGAAAGTAGTGTAGTATAGTGGACATATGGTAGTACGAATGAGACACACCCGCGCGCATACGGCAAATCGCCGCAGTCACCACGCGCTCAAGAGCCCAGCACTTTCAACCGACAAAGCCGGTACTGTTCACTTGCGTCACCGCGCATCTATAGACGGTGTCTACAAAGGCCGCACTGTCATCGGTGACCCTGTAAAGAAAGTCATGAAAAAACAAGGCAAGACTATAGCCAAAAAAGCTCCAGCAAAGAAAAAAGCAGCAACTAAAAAGAAAAAATAACCACTATTATGGCAAACAGGCACCTTTCACGGTCCATCGTTCTTCAATCATTATTCGAATGGGATTTCTCCGGTAAACCGGAGGATTTGAAGGCGATTATTGATCGAGATACTGCTGAGTTTGCACCAGGACACAACGACGGTCCTTTCATGTACACGCTTGCTGAGACAGTACAGCGCAAGCAGTCAGTGATTGATGACATCATCATGAAGGCTGCACCTGAATGGCCACTTGAGAAGATTTCAAACGTTGATCGCAATATCCTTCGTATGGGTCTCGCTGAGCTTCTCTTTGGGGATCGCGAACAAGTACCTCCGAAAGTTGCTATCAATGAATCTATTGAACTCGCAAAAACATTCGGTGGTGAAAATAGTGGCAAGTTTGTTAATGGCGTACTCGGTGCTGTCTATAAGGAAATAGGTGAACCAGGCAAGGACCAAGTCTCAAAACCAAAGACTCCCAAGGTAAAGGCACCGGAAGAGCCAATCGACATCACCAAGCTTCCGATCGAGGCAAAGGGTGGAGGTATTGTTCATGCTCGTCATGATGGAGTGGACTATGTCGCACTCGTACATGACGTATTCGGCTACTGGACATTGCCAAAGGGTGGATCTGAAGGAGAGGAGACAATCGAGCAGACTGCAAAGCGTGAAATGGAAGAAAAGCTCGGTATAACTATCGACACAATCGGTCCAGAGATTGGATCGATCGATTATGTCGCATCTCACCCTGAAAAAGGAAAGATTCGAAAGATGGTTGTCTTCTATGTGGCAGAGGCTGCGTACCAGGAACTCGATCTTCACACCAACGGAGGTCTGGATAAGGCACAATGGTTCCAACTTCACGAGGTGGTTGACTTGACCATTTATGATGATATATTGCCTCTAATCGCAAAGGCGATTGAACACATTACTACTAAATAGGTCTTCGTTTGTAGGCTTTCTCTCTAATCAGAAGAGCATAGAAACGAGCATCTCATCTTTATAATCATGAAAGACTTTACTCCATTTGAGCAAAAGCTCGGTATCAAGTTTATTGATATTGCACTTATCACTCGCGCATTTACGCACCGTTCCTATATCAATGAAAATCCACGAAGCGGCCTCGAACACAACGAGCGTCTTGAGTTTTTGGGCGATGCAGTGATCGAGCTTATTGTTACCGACTATTTGTTTCGCAATTATCCGGCTTCTGCAGAAGGTGAGCTGACTGCGTACCGTTCAGCACTGGTGAACGCCATCATCATGGGTGACGTTGCAGTAGAGCTCGGTATGAACGACTACCTGCTCCTCTCAAAAGGTGAAGCAAAGGACACAGGACGCGCACGCGCGACAATCCTCGCAAATACATATGAGTCATTTACGGGGGCACTGTATCTCGACCAGGGCTATGAGGTGTGCAATAAGTTCATCACGAACACTTTGCTCCCGAAACTTCCTGAAATCATCAGCAAGAAACTCTGGCGCGATGCAAAGAGTCTTGTACAAGAAGAATCTCAAGAACGACTTGGGGTGACACCATCATACAAAGTCGCTGCTGAGGTGGGACCTGATCATGACAAGCATTTCACCATTGCAATATTCTTTGGGGATAAAAAGATTGCAGAAGGTAAAGGCCGCAGTAAACAAGAAGGGGAACAGAGCGCTGCACGTGCCGCACTTGAAGCAAAAGGCTGGCTGTAAGTAGGAAATTTTGACATTTTTGAATAATGTGTGGTATCGTGTAGGAAATCATCATTCATTTAAAAAGATATTATGAAAAAAACAAAAACAATTAATACCTTGTGTATTGCAGCTGGTTCGATGTTTGCCTTATGGATACCCGCTATGGTTCTCAGTAAAATAGCAGAAGATAGAGGATTTCCTTTAGGAAGTTTGGAAAAATTTTTAATAACTTCTTACGAAAGATTATATATTGCAACTTGCATACTACCAGTTGCAGGAATAATTTTTTTAGTAATAGCTTTTTCTTTAAAAAGAAAGTACCCTAAATCTGCTGTTTTATTTAATTAGTTTAACATCACAAAATTCATTAGCCTGCAAATGCAGGCTTTTTTCTTTGGAAAAGATGGTATAATTTCAGGCAGTATGCGTCTCAAGCACATCGAGATTGCGGGATTCAAATCATTCGCCAAAAAAGCGATGCTTTCTTTTGATACATCAGTCACGGCTGTTGTTGGTCCAAATGGGTCAGGAAAGAGTAATGTTGTCGAAGCATTTCGTTTTGTGATGGGTGAGCAGTCGATGAAGAGTATGCGCGGCAAGAGTGGTGCTGACCTTATATTTCGTGGCGCGGGATCAAAACTCTCTCGTGCAGCAGTTTCTATTACTTTTGATAATAGTGACAAAATATTTGCATTTCAGACAGGTGAAGAAAAGTCTCCGGTTCTTTTCGATACGGTGACATTCACCCGTGAGATTTTTGCTGATGGTACGAGTAAGTACTCACTCAATGGTACGGAAATCCGTCTCAAGCAGATGGTGGAACTCCTCTCATCGGTAAATATCGGTACATCAAGCCATCACATCATTTCTCAAGGTGAGGCTGATGGCATACTGCGTGCAAATACTCGTGAACGCCGTGAAATACTCGAAGAAGCATTGGGTTTGAAGGTGTATCATTTCCGAATCAAGGAAAGTGAATCAAAGCTCGCTCGTGCAACGGAGACACTTAAAGAAGTTCAGTCACTCCGTCGTGAACTTGCTCCTCATTTGAAATTTCTTCAGAAACAAGTTGAAAAAATAGAAAAGGCGCGTGAGATCCGTACCCAACTCGAAGATGCTCTCGTGCGATATCTTGCTACTGAACGGACTACACTTGTCAGTGAAGAGTCTCGAATTACTGAGGCTCATACGTTTATCCTGACAAAGAAAAAATCTCTTGAGGAAACGATTGCAACACTCCCATCTGACACTACATCTGCTGATACTACAGCAAAAGATATTGGTGCAGTGAAAGTGCACCTTGCTGGTATTCGTGACAGTCGTCGAAGTATCGAACAAAAGATCAATCGTCTCGAAGGTCAGATAGAAGCTCATCGAGCAATCCTTGCGCAGGCTCGTACCTATAGCGATGCGGCTGTTGCGATCCCAGCTGAGGAGTATCATCAACTCATTGCAGATCTTGAGTTCTTGATGACTGCGATACGAGAAGCACAGAGTGTGCAGGCAGTGCAGGAAGTCATCGCACGGGCTGAACCGATACTCGTGCGTTTGAAGTCCCATGAGAATAGAGATGAAGAGTCTACACAGACCCACACCCTTGATCTCAAAGATCTCGCACTTGCAATCGAAGATCTCCAGCGAGACCTTACAAAACTTGTTGCCGATGAGGAGGCTTCGCAGAACAAACTTGTAACGCTTGAGCAGGAGCGTGAGATGACAATGGCTCGCGTACAGGAGTCTACGCGTGAGCGCTATGAAGTGCAGAGTGAACTCGCACAGTGTGATGCAGAGCTCCAGATTCTCGCGATTTCAAAAAATGCATTTGTTGAACGAAAGGGGTACTTTGATGCAGAACTCAAAGAAGCAGCATTTATGTTTGGTCCGACATTTTTGCATACATTGCAAAAAGCTGAAGTAGTTCCTGAGTTAGATCTTCACAGTGCAAAGCGCGATATTGACCGTCTCAAGATCAGACTTGATGAACATGCAGGTATCGGCAACGATGTGGTTGATGAATTTAGTGCGACACAAGAGCGTGATGTATTTCTGGCGCGTGAGTCCGCTGACACCGAAGCAAGCATCCGCAATCTCGAGTCTCTCATCATCGAGCTCAAGCGTGTACTTGATGAACGATTTACAACCGGTGTCAAAACAATCAATGAGCGATTTGGAGAATTTTTCAAGACAATGTTTGGCGGGGGTAGCGCATTTCTTTCAGTCACTGCTGAAAAGCGCCGTAAACGAAAGACAGAAGAAGACGAAGACATGGAGCTCGAGGATGAAAATGATGAGCGATTTATGGAGCGTGGCATTGATGTACATGTGAACCTTCCGGAGAAAAAAGTGAAAGAACTCCAGATGCTCTCAGGCGGGGAACGATCACTTGTTTCCATTGCACTCCTCTTTGCGATCTCTCAGGTCAATCCACCGCCATTTTTAGTACTCGATGAAACTGATGCAGCGCTCGATGAAGCAAATAGTCGACGTTATGGCGATATGATTGAAGTTCTGGCCGAGTATTCGCAGCTCATTGTCGTCACTCACAACCGCGAGACCATGTCGCGTGCGTCAGTGCTCTATGGTGTGACTATCGGTGCTGATGGGGGATCAAAGCTTTTGTCTATCAAGTTTGATGATGCGGTAAAAGTCGCAAAATAGATACCCTGCTGTATAAGCCTTTTTGGTCATAAAATCCCCCTAAAATGCCACCCCTTAAGGCTTCCTTGACTTCCAATCCCCATTGTATATAATGGGGGTCCTACTCATTTTGAGCGGGAGTTTTTTGAAAATTCCATAAAGAATGCAACAAATAAGAAATCCAAAATAACCTGAATATTCCAAGAAGGAATTGGAGGCACGAGAATCATTTTTCTCTTGCCTCAGTCTAAGTTTCCTATATTTATATAGAAACTTTTAAGAAGAGTTTGATCCTAGCTCAGGATGAACGCTGGCGGCGTGGATAAGGCATGCA
>CAYUDJ010000006.1:0-22274 GCA_964443635.1 uncultured Candidatus Saccharibacteria bacterium
CTGTGGTGGTAGTGCTATAGGAGGAAGTGGTGCCATAAGAGACTTGGGAGGATGCAAGCTCATCAGTGGTCCAGGTGATGGTTGCACCAGTTTGAGTGATGGAAGTTGCAGTGATTGAGGAAAGGAGGGGTGCATCACTGTCAGCAGCAACAGCAAATGAAATAGTTGCATCAGTTGCATTGGTATTTGATAGTGCATCGGCACATTTCACATAGTATGCATAACTAGTTGCATTGGTCAGACCTGAGATACTCGTGCTATGTGAAGTGCTGTTGGTTGTACCAAATGAAGTCATGGAGCCGTATGCAGTGCCAGAAGAAGTACTGTATTTGCAGACAGCGGTTTCATTGGTTGAAAGGGTGAGGTTTGTTGAAGTGGTGTTGTATGAGAGTGTTCCGGAGGGAGCAAGGGAGGAACGGACTGGAGCAGTGTTGTCGACGGTGACGACGACTGATGAAGACGTTGCTGTGTTCCCTGCTGCATCACGGGCAACAGCGGTGAGTGTATGAGAGCCATCACTGGTACTGGTTGTATCCCAGGTGATGCCATAGGTTGAGGTGGTATCTTCTGATTGGAGGTTGGAACCGTCGAGTTTGAACTGAACACCACTGACGCCAACGTTATCAGATGCGGTTGCAGAGACACTGATAGAACCTGAAACGACTTCAGCATTTGAAGGGGTGGTGAGGGAGATTGAGGGAGAGGTGGTGTCGGCAGCAGTGAAGCTCCATGCGGTTGTGCTCGAAATCCCTGCATAACTGTTGAGTGCAGCATCCCGGAAGGCACCAGAATCAACCTGTACATAGTATTCAGTCACACTCGCCAGCGTCACTGAAGGATTTATCGTAATGATAGATGTTCCTGAGCCAGTGACCTGCCCACTACCCACTGCAATCGTCTCAATAGTCGAGTCATCTGAAGTCTTTTTAATAATGATATTGCCAGTATTTGTAGTCACCACCTGATTGAATGTCATCACCAGATTTGCTGTTGGTGAAACACCTGTCGCATTGTCAGCAGGAGAAAGTGTCGAGACAGTTGGTGCTGCAGTGTCCACTGTAAATGAAGTGACAGAAAGTGGAGTCGAAGCATTTGATGCAGCATCGGTGACGGTAATCGTACAGTTGGTATATGTGCCATCACTGAGCGTATTGAAAGTGATCGTATTAGATCCACTCGTTGCTGATGTTGTTGCAGATGAGCATGAGCCGCCATAGAGAATAGTACCAGCCTCATCAGTACTGAAAGTATAGTTTGGTGTTGCATCATTGGTTGGAGTGGAGACAGGAGTGACTTCGGTGAGTGTGGGGGCAGTTGCGTCACTGGCTGCATACGTTAGTGAAACATTAGTAAGATACGGCGTGTCCTGGCCCAATGTATCAGAGCTACTTGCAAGTTTTATATCATAGTCTACGTACCGACCAGTCTTACTGATCGAATTACTAGAACTCAAAGTGACAAACGATTGCGCGGCCTTGTCAGCAGTTGCTGCGGCAGCAGAACTACCACTTCCGATACGATATTGAAGATTAGTCGTTGAAGGTTTATTAAACGTCGCTGAAAAATTTGTAATAGATGAATCCTGACCCAAATCTCCTCCACCGCTTCCTACTGCTGTAGAGACATTTGCCAATGATGCAACACCCTCTGTTGGATATCGTTTTGCAAACGAGGTCATATACCCATTGGAACGATTAGTGTTTGATATTGTTGTTGTACTAATATTTCCATTCCATTGCCATGTTGCTCCCCCATTCCAGCTTCCGATAAGGAGTGGTTGTGTTGGAGATGCTGTAGGAGTAGCAACACTCGTATTTGTTTTAACAACCGTCCCATCAATAATGAATTCGAGCGTACCACTATTGAAACGTATTGCATATTGATGCCATCCTTTAGTTGCAGCAACAGTACTATCGCTAAATGCTGCACCGTTCCACCATTGCATTTTATTTAAATATCCAGCATTGAATGCCCACCCAGGGAATCCTCCACTATTTACCATTTTATAAAAAATTGTTCCCGCATTTGGTGAATCTTCAGAATTTGCCCATGAACTAAGGGTGAACTGACTTCCTAATGTGTACGCAGCAACATGAGGCATCGTCACGTATGCTCCAGTACTTCCATTATATCTGAGAGCATAATTTCCAAGCCATGTATTACTTGCCGGCCAAATGAGAGCATCGTTGAGTGTTGCGGTGCGGTTTGTTGCTGATGTATCAGCAGTGGTCAAACCTGAGCCCTCATCAAAATGATAGTTGAGTAATGTATTTGCATCTACTGGCGGAAGTGAACTCGGAATAGAGTACTGAGATATATATGAAGGAGATCGAACGACGTTTGATAATGAAAATTCATCAAGTGCACCTCCGAGATAAAATGTACTTTCCCAATCAGTTTGATTACCAATAACAAATGGACCTGGCCCTACGATTGAACCTGTCAACGTATCCGACTCTACTGTTGTTGTTTCTGCTACTCCATCAAGGTATATCTTTACTCCAGCAGCTGTACCCGACCCATCGTAGGTTGCTGTGACAAAATGCCAATTGTTATCAGTGACGGTAGTTGTTCCCTGTACTCCAATATAATTATTGGAAATATTATTGATAATACGTACATGCAGATGATTTGATGGGTTAATCCAAAATTCATACCCTGGAAAAGGGCTATCCTTCACATTCGAAAAAATCATCTGTGTCGATCCCTGTCTATTTGTACGGACAGCAGACATAACTGTCCAAGGCTGTGTCTTTTCAAAATCTAATGATGTATTTGAGAGCGTTATTTTTTTTCCAGGACTGAAACGAGCAAAATTTGAACCCGCATAAGAATATGAGGAATTGACACCTGACCATGATAGTTTTGTTGAACCTCCGACAAGTGTCCCTGTGTTGTTTTGAGAGGATACATCAGCAGCTGCAGTACCTGTTCCGTCATCAAAATTCCAATATCCAACATGATTCGCATCTACAGCAGGCCTATTCCAGTTTAAATATAGGTTTCCTGATGCTGTTCGAACATTGGAACCGCCATATATTGCAGCATTCGAATCAAGTGAGAAATTTGCGGGTGTATATGTCGCCGTACTTGCAAATGCCAATGAAGTAATCTCAAAAAAAACAAATATCCCTACAAATAATGCTTTTGTATACATCCTCTTTTTATATAACCTGTTTGATTTGAACATAATGACGTTTAATTATACTTATTACTGAAACTTCTTCAATGCCAACCCAAGCGCGATCGAAAACTCAGGACCTGTCGTTTTCAGCACCCCTTGGAGAAATACCGGTGACTCAACCTTTGCAAATGGGTCTGCAATGACGAGTTCCGCTGCAAAACTCTGGGACGCATAGTCGAGGAGTCCACGAGTCATCGCACCGCCTCCCGTAAAGATAATCTTCCCAATATTTTTGTTGTAACGCTTTTCATATGCAAGGATGTTTGCATTTGCCTCCTGGAAAATATCGACAAGCTGAGTCTTGATGATATCCGGCACTTGTGGGTGCTCTGGTGTCGGAAGGAGTCCATTTTCTTTTTTGACTGCCTCGGCTTTATTGAATGCCATTTCGAGTGAGTGTGAAATCGCAAGTGTCATATCCTGACTACCTCGATTGATCAGACGAAATGTCTCGACAATACCATGCTCCACAATCGTGAGCTTGGTCTTGGAAGCGCCAATGTCTACGATGAGCACAGGGAAGAGTTCACGCGTAAGGACGGATCGGATATGACTAAAGACTTCAATTTCAAGAGAGTCCATCGGAAGTCCCGTTTTTTGTAATACTTCACTATACTTCACGAGAGTTTCGTTGAGTGTTGCAACGACGAGCACACTCATCTTTGCTTCTCCCCCGCTTTCAGAAAGTACACGACTCTGAATACCTGAGTCTTCACGCCGAGGAATCACATACCAGTCAAGTGACACATCAGTCATCGGTACTGGAATAAATTTCTTTGCCTCGATCGGGATAACAGTTGTGAGACTATTTTCTTCAATCTCTGCAGGAAGCTGGAGTGTAAAGATGATACATGATGCAGATGGAATACCAATCACTGCGTTCTTGGTGGTGATATTGGTTTCCTTGAGCGCATCACCGAGCGCCTTTGCAAGTGTCTCTGCGTCAAGGTTCGTCACCTGTCCGACGATGCCACCTTCTTTGTATTGCCCCAATCCGAGCGCACCATAGGTAGAAAGGATCGCTTTACCTCCTTCACGCTTGAGCTCGACGATCTTTATCGAGGACGCGCCAATATCAATGCCGACCGATGCGTTATCTTCTTTTTTTCCAAAAAAACCTGAGAGCGCGTCTTTGAATGAATCCAGTATACTAGCCATATAGTAGCAGTATAAATCAATCAGCCCGTATTGCCTATGCCCCAGTCTTTTCTCTCTACCCTTTCATCTCTATTGTTCCCGGTCCGTTGCCGCGGGTGTGGTGTCCACGGCACGGCTATTTGCCAGTGCTGTATGGGTACGATTGCGCCTGCACTTCCCATTAGCGATCGACACATCTACGCTATCTATGACTACAGCAACTCCCTCGTCAGTGATGCTGTATGGGAATTGAAGTATCACGGCAAAAGTGAAACGATGCGAGCTCTCGTGCACACTGCGGTTCCTCATATACTGAAACTAATTCCGGCTGGACGAAACACCGTCATCGTTCCTATTCCTCAGCACAAAAAGAAGACACGGGCACGTGGATACAACCAAAGCGCACTGTTGGCGAAATGGCTTGCGGGAGAACTCCCCAAAGCAGTAGTCAAAGAAATTCTGAAGAAAGATATATTCACACTTCCCCAAGCTCGCATCAAACATCGCACTGAGCGCTTACGCAATCTCGAACATTCCATGGCAGCCACCAGGACAGTTGATCCTGATAGCCTCTATCTATTGATCGACGACGTCACGACAACAGGCGCAACATTCATAGAAGCAAGGAGGGCGCTCTACGATGCAGGAGCAAAGAATGTTGTGGGTATAGCGATTGCACATGGGTACGCACGTAAAAAATAACACCACCCTATAAGTAAGAGTGGTGTTATTTCTTGGGATAGTTAACGCTGCTCGCGCCAGCCTCCCATCATACGACCTTCATGCATCGGCCCATCATAACTTGCACGGATGAGCCCTTTCATTTCGCCGAGCTTCATACCTACTATAAATGCGAGTACTACTCCGATGACGAGTGCGAGCCATCGGCGCATGTGATGACTGCTTTTCCCTCCCGCACCGCACCCAGTACAACTACAGCAGTGATTCTCATTGCCGTGTGCACAGATGTGCTTGTTATTTGCTGGAGTATTTATTTCTGTTGTTTGTTCCATATAAAATCTGTATTTATTAATAATAGAATACGCTACTCTGTTAGTATACCAGGAGAACCTAGTCTTCCAGAAACTCTCCGGACTGATGTCCCCACAGCGTTGCATAGAGTCCCTGTTTTTTGATGAGCTCTTCATGGGTTCCGTCCTGAACAATCTTGCCTTGATCGAGCACAATGATACGGTCGAGATGTTTGATTGTGGAGAGTCGGTGTGCAATGACGAGTGCGGTCTTGTCCTTCATCAGCTCAAGCAATCCTTCCTGGATATATTTTTCTGACTCGGAGTCTAGTGCACTCGTTGCTTCATCGAGCACGAGTATTGGTGCATTTTTCAATAATGCACGAGCGATCGCAACACGCTGTCGCTGTCCACCAGAAAGTTTGATACCACGCTCCCCGACCAATGTCTGATAGCCTTGTGACAGGATACTGATAAATTCATGCGCATGAGCAAGTTTTGCCGCATTGATCACCTGTTCTTCGGTAGCATGTTCATTGCCATATGCAATATTTTCATAGAGCGATCGATGGAACAAGAGTGGTTCTTGTGGAACATAGGCGATCGACTCACGAAGTGAATTTTGCGTCACTGCTGTGATATTCTGTCCGCCAATAGTGATCGAGCCTCCTTGCACATCGATGAATCGCAAGATTAGTTTGGTGATAGTTGTCTTTCCTCCACCACTTGGCCCGACAAGCCCAACCTTCTGATTTGCAGGAATAACAAGGTTAAAATCAGCAAGGAATGTTCCCGGTTGTTCATCAGAAGAATCATACCCAAAGTCGACTGCATCAAAGTGAATACTTGGATCTCCTTTTTTGAGGACTTCAGTAGAAGTGTCTTGGACGCCCGGCGGATCAATGAAAAGTTGCGTAAACTCAGCAGCCTCACTGATTGAGTCATCCAGTGTGCGGTAAATATAATTGATTTCCCAAAATATTCGACTGACCTGCGAATAGTATGAAAAGATAACCACAATTGCACCGGTCTGCAACCCAAGGCGTTGCACAAAAAACAGTGCCGCAACTAGTCCGAATACGTTGGTGATGACATACAGCGGAGAAAGCACTGCATCAAGATGCCTGTTTTGAAAGTCAGCTGCTTTGCGGTGCGCACTCGTGAACGCATCGATGTGCGTTTCATATGTTTTGTATTCAGACTGCTCCTGTGCAAATGACTTCACCGCCATGATGTTACCGATGGCATCAGAGAGCCTTCCTGCCATCTTGCTACTAGTCTGATGGCGAAGGGTAACAAGTGCTGCACGACGTCGAATAATAGGAAGTGCAATACCTATTGCAAGCGCCATCGACCCGAGCAACACAAGTGGAAGCCAAAAAGAGTACCTCCATAATATAACGCTCGCAAAAATGATGGTGAAAGAATTACCGACAACACTGTAATAGAGACTGTCAGTTATTCGCTCGAAGTTTGCAGAGAAAGCCAAACCTTTCTTTGTCAATGAACCGATGAAGTTGTCAGCATAGAATCCATAGTCACGATCAGTGAGCTTACGGAATGCGCTTCTGGCCAAGTTCCCTATGGCATTGGCTTTCAACTTACTCATCGAGAGCATACCGACACGCCACAGTGATTCTCCCAAGAGCCACACTGAGCCGAACAATATAATGTATGGCAGCACACCATCAAATGACACTGCCTGTCTCGTCGCAAAAATATCAATCAATCGTGCGACGATCAGTGGCGGTATGAAGAAGACAAGGAGCGTCCCCATAGACGGCAACAAGAAACCGACAGTCGTGAGTCGTGGATATTTCTTATATTGAGACCAGTACTCACGTATGACCTGATGTATTGCCTTTTTTGTAATGTCTGGATTGTTCATAATGAAACTTTTCTATCCTACCATGCCACCGATAATTATCACCTGTGCAGAAAGTTCGAGTATAACAGAGCTTATATAACTTCCTTCAAAGTTTTCTTCCCTAATATATGGAGCTCCGTGATGGCGCGCGTGAGAGCAACATACAATAAGTCTCTCTGCATCGCTGCCCGCTCTGCTATATGTTCAGGTAAGACATCATTATGATGTATGATCTTAAATGTATTCTCCTGGATTCCAACGATACAGACAAGATCGAACTCAACACCTTGCGACTCATTCATGGTGAGGACATGAATATTTTCTTTCCCTTTAAACGCTTTCTTGAATGCCTCAAGATATTTCTCAGTCTTTGCTAGTACCCCGACACTTCCTTGCTTATACCCTTCTGACACATTTTTAATATGCTCTATTTCTTCCTCAGGATTTTCATATATTTTCTCAAGTACAACCGGACCATCTTTAATCCCAACGGGAACACTTATCTGATATCCCAGGGATTGGATGAAAGAAAGAATACTCTTGGTATTACGGTAGACTTTGTCGAGCTTGATGTTTCTCTCGGAAGTTATGACTTCCCCTATCTGTTCCCAATTTTTGATTGTTCCTAGATACACCTGCTGAGCAGCGTCACCAACATATATGACAGATTTTGTCTCTTCGCTCAAGCACGCTTTGAGTATTGCGATTTGTTCAGGTAGGTAGTTTTGGAATTCATCGATAACAATAAGTGAGTAGTTAATATGAGTTTTATGTGTTCTCTTTTTCAGTACCCCTTTTACGATACTCTCAGACACCCTCTTTGTTTCTACTTTTTCAAACTTTTGCAAATACGATTTGAATATAAGAGTGAGATCAAACCGGTCAATTTTCTTTTCCTTCTTTTGTTTGTCATATAGTTTGATACCACCGTAGAGCTTTGAAAGTATTACCGAAGGGTTTTTGTTGTATTCAGGCAATGTCGTCGTATCGCGCAATACTCGTATCTTTTGATATTCATATAGATCACGACTCTCTTCATCCTCCCCATAACGACTAACATACTCATACCCTCTGAGATCGAGAATATTCATCGCCCATTCTGAAAATGTTGTGATCGTGACATTGTGGATTCCAAGGCCAGGAAGTAGGTGTGAGAAATATTCCTTCGTTCCATTATCCTGTACAAAGACAATAATCTTCTCAGGTGGATACAACGCCTCCGTATCAGGCGCTTGAGTCAGGTATGCGACACGGTGCAATGCAAGCGTTGTTTTACCCGACCCAGCAGGCCCGGAAATAGCGAGCGGCCCACGATAATGCGCTCTGATGACTTGGTCCTGTGCCTTTTCCATTTGTGCGACGATTTCAGGCAGGATAAATTCTGTTTTTTGTATCGTGAAGTGCTCTTGATAAATGAGCTCACGAGGATTATTTCCTTCTTCATGCGCAAAGAAAATAACTTTACCATCGACGATCATGTACTGATCTCGACTCGTCAAGGTCAGTTCTTTTTTCTCACCACTCGGAAGCATATAAGACACCTGACCGGGACTTTCGAATCGTATCGCCGCAACCGGAGCAATCCATGAGTAAATCGATTCTTCGCTCAGTTGATGTTTGGCGAAATAATATGTCTTCTTTTCACCAGTTCCCTGTTCTGCAACTTCACACTTCACAAAGTACGGTGTTTGGTGTAAATGTTGCAGTTCTTCCACTCTTTGCATGGCAGTTCCTCGTAGTTGCATGGCAACAGTCTGGTCTTCAGGTCGCAGTTTTGAAATCTCTCTCACGCTTCTATTGGCAAGCACTCGTGTTGTTTCGAGATCTCCAATAATTTTCCTTCGAATATATTCGACGTGATTTCGTACAGTATTTAAAAGTTGTTGTTTATAGTTTTCCATAATTTGGCACTTAAAAAACCGCTTCCGCGGCTCATTTACACAGTATTCTCGGCAATTGTATCTTGATAATGATGTAACCTAAGTAACATGTACTAAATCATATCAAATAAAAGAGTTCTGGCAAGCGCCTCTGGAAATTACAAAACCTCTATATAGTAGTCATTCTTGCCATACAGCGTATATCCATCAGCAGTTTTCTTTGCATAGACATTCACCTTTGCGCCAATACGAGATTCGAGCGAGCCGATATCAGTTGATGTTCCTTTGATAGATCCGAGTGGTCCCTGTGTCCATCCGATCGTTGTTACAACAACTTTTCCATCAACAGTCACGCTGCAAATACCGTCTGCGAAACAACTTGTCGATACAGCAGTGATACTACCAGAAAACTTTTCTTCTACTGAAGCCTGCATTGCATTGAGCGATGCACGAGTGAGTGGGCCCACTGTTCCAGTCGGAGCAATATGCATGTCATTTTGCTGATACATACGAACCGCTGCACGAGTGAACACGCTATAGTATCCAGTACTTGGAAATATAAGGTACCCTTTTTCACGAAGTACTGTTTGAAGAGCAATCACCTCAGTGCCACGAGAACCAAATCTAAGATTTCTTAAAAAGATTGCATTAGATTGTGACGCAGGGAGTGTTACAAATGTAACCGATTCACTTTCAAAATCATTCCCTGGACATGGAGTCGTAATGCATCGGATTGTATTGTCGCGTTTGAACACAACGGTGTAGCTTGTTTGTGGTTTAAGATTGGAAAGAGTTGTACTGTACACACCCTGCGCCGTCTGCTTTGGTTTGCAGTTCTCTGGTGTCGGATAGATCATGATACAGACCTGATTTGTTTCGTAATATTGAAAATACACACCAGACGCATTGTTATCAGGTATCGCCGTTGCTGCAACAGACACTGTCGCAGTGGTTGCAGTGATATTGGTAATAACCGGCGCAGGAATAGTCGCCGCATGCGTATATGCTGCAATTCCAAAAAACACGAGTGTGGATGCTATCAGTGTATATATTGTCTTCATATATACGGAAGACGCAGTACACAAGACAGTATTACAAGATTATTCAGTCGTTGTTCCGTCAAACTCTTCAGTGTCAGCTTCTGCATCAGCCTTGGTCGCATGAACAACCCCATCTCGATGATGCGCAGGAGAGTAAATAGTATACATTTTCAATGCTTGTGTATCTGATGTATTGATGACGTTGTGCTGGGAACCTGCAGGAATAATAACTGCCATGCCATCTCGCACCTCATAGGTAGTGTCATCCACAATCACCTTCCCCTCACCTGCTTCAAATCGGAAAAACTGATCATTATCAGGATGTACCTCCGATCCTATTTCTTCCAATGGGTTGAGACTCATGAGTACAAGCTGGCTGTGCTGCCCTGTATAGAGCACCTTTCTAAAGTTGGTATTTTCTATCGTATCGTGTTCAATGGTGCCGTTGTATCCTTTCATATATTAAGTATACACCTAACTTGCTCGAGATGTTCTACTTGGTTTTGTTTGAGCTTGAGATTTCGCAGCCGCAGCTGCATCTGCCTGTTGCTGCGCGAGGATATCTGCTGCTTTTTGTAGAGCGATTTGTTGTTCTTGTGCTGCGAGTGCTTGGGCACGCTGTCGAGCTAGTTCTGCTTGCTGTGCCTCTACTTGTGCTTTTGTCTTCAAAGACTGATCCTTAATTTCAGCGATTTTTAATTGTTCTTGTTTTTGTAGTTCTGCCTGCTCTCGTTGCAACTGAAGTGCGCGCTGTTGCGCCACCAGTATTTGATCGTGAAGTACCTTTTCCCTGGCAAGCTCACTCGCTACTTGTTCGGCAGCTATTTTTTTGTGGTAGAAAAAAGAACCACCAACTACCATTGTGCCAATAAGGGAGAACGTTATAACTACATTAATAAAATCTTTCTTCATACTATTTAATCAAGTTGCTGCCACATATGCGTGTCACTCTTTTTTACGGTACATTCAGCACATTGAAAATCATCAGGGAGTTGTTCCCATGTTGTCCCTGGTGCTATGTTTCGTTCAGGTAGCCCTACTGCCTCGTCGTAGATCCATCCGCATTCCAAGCATACGTATTGTTTAAATGTTGTATTAGTCATACCTACCAACAATACTCCTCATATATGAATATAAGATGAAGAGCTATACAAGAGGAAAAGTCACCTCAAAACGACTACCTTTTCCAAGTTCACTCTCAACAGCAATAGTTGCACCATGCTCACGCACAATATCGCTAACTATAGCGAGCCCAAGGCCTGTCCCCGAATTTTTATTATACGTACGGGCAGTGTCTGCTTTATAAAAACGCTCAAAAATATACGGGAGGTCTTTTGATGAAATACCAATACCTGAATCTTGCACACTCAGTACGGCTTTGCCACTTTTTTTTACCAAAGTGACGAGTACTGTTCCCTGTGCATGATTATAATCAATTGCATTTTTAAGAAGGTTAAGGATGAGACGCTCAATATCAGACTGTTTTCCTCTCAGAGAAATATCTGGTGCAATATCTGACTCAACAACATTACTCTTCATTTCTGCATACGGCGCTATATGAAGACATTGTTTGAGACAAGTCTCTGAAAGATAGAACAACTGAACATCACCTATAGAGTGGCTAGTGTTTTGAGCAAGAAAAAGGAGATCATTTGAAAGGTCAATAAGTCGACCAACTTCTTCTAATGATTCATGAACGAATTTCTTATATTCATCCGAGCTGCGCTCTTTCTCGGCAATCAGTTGTCCGCCCGCTTTCAATACAGCGAGTGGTGTTCGTAATTCATGTGCAGCGTTTGCAATAAACCTCTTTTGTTTTTGATACACCTCTTCAAGAGGACTGAGGGTCTTGCGAGAGAGTCCGTATGAAACAAATACCGCTATAACGAGCAGCGTAAGATCTGAAACAATAAGAATATGTAAAAGATTTTCCTTTATCTCATCTCCGATTGTCTCAGCGTTTTCACTATGTACTCCTTCATGAAAAGTACGATCATATCGTGTTACAAAAAGTCCATATATCAAAAAACTAAACAATGACAGAATAATAAAAACGCCAGCCGTGTAGTATAGCGTGAGCCGAAGCACGGCTTTTTTAAATTCATTATGATTTGAATTTATACCCAACACCTCTGATTGTTTCGATATATGTTTCATTAGTATCTCCTATTTTCTTTCGAAGCTGTTTAACATAGACGTCGGTAATATTACTAAAGGCACTATACGCAAAGTCCCAACAATGTTCAAGGAGTTGCTCCCGGGTGACCACTGCTCCGGCATGGAGTAGTAGATATTCGAGAATTGCATACTCTTTGAGTGTAAGTGGCACAAGAGCGCCCGCTTTTGTAACTTCATGTTTTGCGCTATCAATACTAATATCTTGTACGGTAAGCACATCAGTAAATGTTTGCGTAGGTCGCCTAAGAAGTGCCCGAACTCGTGCAACCAATTCCTTCATATCAAACGGCTTAACGAGATAGTCGTCCGCTCCACTATCAAGACCCTCTACCCTATCTCCAACGTCACCTTTCGCGGTGATCATAATGATCGGTGTAATGACATTTTTTTCGCGGACGTCCTTGCAGATAGCAATACCATCTTTTTTGGGAAGCATAATATCAAGCAATACGAGATCATATACTCCTGTATATATCAAACGCTCACCCGATACCCCTTCATGACAGATATCTACCGCATAGCCATTCTCCTGCAGCATTTGTTGTATATAGGAAGCTAGTTTTTCATTGTCTTCGACAACCAATATCCTCATACGGATATCATACTACGTATTCATCTGTTCTTCATATTGACTGGGTATGATCTACACATGGTCAAAGAATATGAATATACCGGAAAGGCTATGGGGACCGATTTCTCAATTGCAATTATTTCTGATTCAAAAGAGCATGCTGATGTAAAGGCGCGTGAAGCAATCGAACAGCTACACTCATATGAGAAGCGCTTTTCGAGATTTATTCCAGAAAGCGAGCTTTCGATACTCAATCATCAGAAAAATATGATTGTTTCTGAAGAATTCATTAGCGTCCTTAAAGAGGCACGTTCACTATTCATCACCACACAAGGCATATTCAACCCATTGCTACAAATTGAACGATTTGGCTATACCAAAAATTTTGATGAGATTGAAATCGGTGAGATTGCCACACCCACAGAACCCTATGATATTGATTTTTCTTCTACTTCTATTGATTTCACTACACGTCGTGTTGTACTACAGGACGGACAAAAAATTGATCTTGGAGGAATACTCAAGGGATATCTTGCAGCTATAATCTGCCAATCAATACTAACCTCCCCCTCTATTACAGGAGCGATAGTAAATATTGGTGGAGATATTCATACACAAGGATATGACAGTACTGGCAAGCATTTCATATTTGAAATCTACAACCCAATACAACAAAAAGATCCTATCTCCCTATCCCTTCACAATCAAAGCCTTGCAACAAGCGGAACATATAAAAGAACATGGGAGACTTCTCAAGGAAAGAAACATCATATCCTCAATGCTTTGGGAACCGATAATCCCAACTCAGACATCATCTCTGCGAGTATCATCACAACCGATGGCGCTACCTCTGAAGCGTACGCAAAAGTATTTCTTTCTGTAGGAGAAATAGAAGCACTCAAGATTTTACAGCATGAAAAACTCTCATACATCCTTATCAAAACAAACGGTGACGTTATACAACACCTATGAAATCATATTTTCAAACAATTGCATTAATCCAGGAATGGTTGCTCATCGTATCTATCGTGATACTTGTTGTTTTGCCGATCCTCCTTGTGTTTAGACCCGACAGTCTTTCTGAAAATTTTATTCTGCATCTGTACGACATATCTCATATCACCGTATTCTTTGTGATGGTTATTAGACCTCTCGCAGATATCATTACTTCCACAAGATATATCAGGCCACTCGTTATATTGAGAAAAGGTATGGGAGTACTGTCAGCGTCAATTGTTGTGTCATTTATTCTTTCAAAAATAATCATGGATGCAGGCGGGTATTTCGGATCATTTACCACTGCCTCATACTGGTCATTTGAAAACTTTGCGATTTTGGCACATCTTGCTGATATATCAGCAGTCATTCTTCTCATCACCTCCAACAATTTCTCAAAACGACTACTGGGCGCGTGGTGGAAGAGAATTCAAAAACTCTCATACGTATACTTCTTTGCAAGCTCGCTCTACGTGTTTATCGTGCTGCAAGAAACTGCAGTACTGTATTCGATGATCATCGTGAGTATTCTCACCTTTACTGCGTACATAAAAAACAACAATCGTATTGTAATAACAAAACCTCTATGAAAATAAAAAAACTCCACGGAACAATAACAAAAATTTCTGACCTATCCGAGACGGCAAAAGAAGTGACCATTCATCTATCAGAGCCACTTGGATTTATCGCAGGGTCATTCGTGAATATTTTTATGACTATTGATGGACAAAAAGTACGACGTGCATACTCAATTTCTTCAAGTGACACTCAGCAAGAGCTCATCACACTCTCTATTCGTCGCACTCGGGATGGAATCATGTCGCCTCTTTTTTGGGAAGAGTCCATGGTGGGTACTACGGTAGAAATCATGGGGCCACTTGGGCTTAATACGGTCGATACAATGCATCGCTCAAAAGTATTCCTCTTTGCATTTGGTATCGGAGCAGGAGTCGTAAAATCAATCGCAGAGCACCTTTCTCACAGAGACAACATATCAGGTATTACTATTATGACCGGCAGCCGACACAAAGACGACATTATCTATAAAGAATATTTCGATGAATTGGCACAAACATTCCCATTCATTACCACTACTTATGTCACTTCTGAGGTCAGTGAAGATTCCCCCTATAAAAAAGGGTATATCCAAAATCATATTGAATCGTATGATTTTAATCATGCAGATATTTATATGTGCGGACAAGAAGTTGCGTGTAATCAATTGCAAGCAACCATACACCATACCAATCCGACTGATTGCGAATTTTTTGTCGAAGGATTTCACTAACTACGACGAATATGGTTTTTATCAGAGCTACAGTACACTACACCAATGAATACCGACATCTATACACAATCACTTACCCTTCATAAGGACCACCATGGGAAACTCGAAACAGTCAGTAAGGTTCGACTCGACTCAAAAGAAGCTCTTTCGCTTGCCTATAGCCCCGGAGTCGCCGAGGTTTCCCGGGAGATCGCCCGTGATCCGAGCCTTGCCCGGGAATACACACTCAAGAGAAACACTGTTGCGATCGTAACTGACGGTTCATCAATACTTGGGCTCGGCAACCTCGGCGCACTTGCCGCTATTCCAGTGATGGAAGGCAAGGCATGCATCTTCAAGGAGTTTGGCGGAGTAGATGCATTCCCTATTTGTCTTGATACGCAGGATACGGAAGAAATTATCAAAGCGGTAAAACAAATCGCTCCCGTTTTTGGTGGGATCAATCTCGAAGATATCGCCGGACCGAAGTGTTTTGAAATAGAAGAACGCCTCCGCAAGGAACTTTCTATCCCCGTGATGCATGATGATCAATGGGGCGCAGCAACAGTTGTACTCACCGGTATCATAAACTCCTTAAAGCTTACAGGTCGAAATAAAGAAGATGTCCGAGTAGTCATCAGTGGCATCGGTGCTGCAGGTGTCGCTACTGCACGACTTCTTCTGATCTATGGCATACGAAACATCATATTCTGTGATAGCAAAGGTATCGTCCACCACGATCGTACTGATCTGACCAAAGAAAAACTAGAGCTTCTCAATGCAAGTACAGAAGTATCAAGAGAAGGAACACTAGCCGATGCACTCAACGGTGCTGATATATTCATCGGGCTCTCAAAAGGAAATACGGTGTCTAAGGACATGGTTCGATCTATGGGCGAAAAACCTGTTATATTTGCACTCGCAAACCCGACTCCAGAAATCATGCCAGACGAGGCGCGTGAAGCCGGCGCCTATATTGTGGCTACAGGGAGAAGCGACTTCCCAAACCAGGTGAACAACTCACTCGTCTTCCCTGGTGCCTTCAAAGGAATGCTTGAAGCGAATATTCCACAATTTAAAATAGAAATGTTTAGTGCAATCGCACAAGCACTTGCAGATCACGTCACAGATCTCTCACCAGAAAAGATACTACCGACGATGTTTGATGAAGGTGTTGTAGAAGTAGTCTCCAGTACAATACAAAAAATATAACTCTACTGAGTACAACTAACCTATAGTACCAATTGTAAAGTGTATGCGAGTATTTCCTAGCAGGACTATACATTTCCGGTCATCCGAGGGCCGCTGTACACCCTTTCATCTGTCTTTATACTTTTCTTGCCGAGACCATCTACAGAAAAATCCGTATGCTCCACTGTAACATCTCCTCCATTCTCTAATTTTAGAAATTCTTCATCTGTAATTTTATATATTGCGGCATTTGTATTTTTCAGATGATTGGTACCCTCTTCCAGTTCCAATCGCGGATTCGTTGGGTCATAAATAAAATACCCCTTATTCGTTTTTAAAATGTTATACGCGTGAAATTGTTCTTTACCTTCACCTAACTTGCATTCCGACAAAACAATATAGGACTCCAACCCCACGAAAGAAACAAGGTTTTGCGCAACAGTAGCTTTTTCAGCACATACCGCAATACGTTTTCCCTTTAATTCCTTAATAGAGAGATCTTCAGAAGAAACATCCGAATGATCCAGATAGAAAGATTGGTTATCGCGATCAGTGTTTGTCGTACCCGCGGCATTACCAAAATATTTACTAATGGTGTATTGGATTACTTCCGGAAGTATTGCACGGAGCTCTTTGTCCTTCCACCCCTCGTATTGTTTGAACTCTTTTATATTTTCAAACAACCCTTCATATAATTCAGAGTCGTCAATATGAAACGGATCAACCATCGGACTCCGCTGAATTTTTGATTCTGGTCTAATAAACCCCTTATAAAAACGCCCATACATTATGCCAAGATTTTTAATCTCGCTACTTGCCATAAGCTCTTTTAATCGTTCAGCCACATACTCTTTTTCTCTGCCTTGATCCAGCGCTGCCTCTATATCTAACAATACTTGTTCATATGTTTTAGGAAAATGCTGTTCAAAAGAGTTATTGATTTGTTCCATTTTTTTATTATAACGAAAATTTGCGGAAGCGGAGAGATTCGAACTCTCGGGCCTTTAAGGGGCCGACGGTTTAGTAAACCGTTGATTTAAACC
The DNA here is from genome assembly GCA_964443635.1 of uncultured Candidatus Saccharibacteria bacterium. Lineage (GTDB taxonomy): Bacteria > Patescibacteriota > Minisyncoccia > Phycocordibacterales > UBA9973 > UBA4124. Next base: position 17,326 of record CAYUDJ010000006.1, read on the forward strand.
ACTCATCCACGCTTCCTGTAGGAGCTACTATACTACGCCCTGTGGTTTTTTTCAAAATAGGCTTCTATACCTGTTGCATTTCGCATATTTTCTCTATTGCGTCTAATCGTGTCTATTGATGAGACTTCTTTAGGATGCTGTGTGACATGTGTTTCATTTGTCATTTGGAGTACCCCTCGCTGCTTCATAAAAAGCGCGAGCCATAAATCATCAGGATTACGGGAGAGTTTTAATTCTTTTGAAAGACTGATCGTTTGCTCAAAAATATCTCGCACCGCTTCCCTGTCCTTTCCCCAAAAGGCCATACTCGGTCCCCAGATCCATCGTTCGACTTTGGCAGGTCTGATGCAATTGTATTTATTAAATATACTGGAAATCCACGCAAATACATTTCCCTCTTGCTTCATCCATGATCCAACAAGGATATTGCCATTCATCAATGTTCGCTTCATGACTGCACACCAATTGCGCGCAACATATGAATCACCATCGGTACAAATGATTATATCCCCGATCACATGACGCAGTCCTTCGATACGCGCATAAATAATACCAGCAGGCCCAGCGTACGGAACGACAGTTATCGGATATGTCCGCGCAATTGCTTCGGTCCGATCAGTCGAGTTATGAACAATGAGCACAACTTCATCCGCAGATTCAGTTTGATTGAGTACCGACTCGATGCATTGCGCAATATATTTTTCTTCATTATGAGCAATAATCAGAACTGAGGTTTTCATTATCCTTATTTCTTTACCGTAATACTTTTCTGTCCGATATTTCCACTCTTGTCATATGCCTTCACGAGAATAGTGTGGTTGCCTTTTGTAATTGTACTGCTCCAGGTGTAGTTCAGCGAAGTTGACGAGGAAGATGCGATGAATGTGCCGTCGATATAAAGCTCGAGCTTAGTGATACCGATATTATCAGTTGCTGATGCTGAAATGGTTACATTACTCGTTACGGTCGCACCATTCTTTGGTTTGCTGATAGTGACGACTGGCACAGTCTTGTCAGCAGCAGGAACTTTTACGCTCACCGTAGCCGATGTACCGATATTACCTGCAGGATCATACGCCTTTGCAGTGAGTGAGTACGTACCAGATGCAAGTCCTGCGGTATCCCATGATGCGCTATATGGTGCAGTAGTTGCCTCAGTGATGAGTGTTGTACCTCTAAAGAATGCAACCTTTGCAATGCCAGTTGCATCACTTGCGGTCACCGTGAGTGGTACGAGACCGGTCACTGTCGCATTTGCAACAGGAGTGGTGAGTTTAACCTGTGGCGCAGTCGTATCTGGAAGCGGATTGTTCACTGTTGCAGTCACCGATGTAGAGGGCGCAGTGTTGCCTGCTGCATCGTAGACTGCTGCAGTGAATGAGTAACTACCATTTGTGACACTCTTCGAATCCCATGAATAGGTATACGGTGCAGACGTATCGGTACCGAGCACTGTAGAGCCACGATAGAAAGTTACCCGATCAACACCAGTATCATCAGACGCATTTGCCGCAAGTGTGACAAGTCCAGCAAGTGTTGCACTTGCGAGTGGCGAGATGAGAGAGACAGTTGGCGCAATACTATCAGGTGCTGCTGGAAGTACTCCTGCATATGAACCAGAAACCTGATATGAACCCATACTCGCCGCTGCGCTATACCCACCGGTTGCGTAGTCGAGATATCCTGATGGGGTGATTTCAAGATAATACGTACCCGCAGCTGCTCCTGTCTTTGCAACAGTTGCTGCAGCGATTGCATTTGGATTTGCTTCGGCAATGACGACACCTACATTATCGAGCAATCTCACACGAAAGTCTGCATCCCCGATCAAAAGTGCGGCACTTGGTGTAATAGGACCGACGGTAAATGTCATATCTCCACCAGTACTGACGACCTTGTACAAGTCGGTATCATTTTGTGCCATGGTTGCGAGCGTGTCTACAGTATTGATACCACTCGTATTTGATTTCACGGGAAGATTTTGTGAAGTCGCAGCGGTCGCTCCTGTTTCGTCAGGTGCAAAGCCGACTCCTGCTTGAGAAGAGATGATACTGATCTGGTCTTGCTCACTGGTGCATCCATACGGTGTTGCAACGGTCTGTGCCTCAGCACTGTTTACCCACTGTGTTGCGCCTTTGTAATAACTGTTACCCATGATTGGTGCCCATCCAGGATTGCTCCCTGCTCCACCATAGTATGTTGTGACAAATGTACACGCTGTATCATATTGTGATGAGTGTGAGAGTCCGAGTGCGTGACCTGATTCATGTGAGACTGCCTCTGCAATAAGTTTTGTATCATTGGTAAGTGCGACACTGAATACCCATGCAGGTGTCCCATCTCCCCAGGTAAAGCTTCCGACATATGCAATACCACCCGTACATGCAGTCGTTGAACCACAATACCATGTTGAGGACGGCGCAATAATCACTTGGATATATCGCGCAGGATCGATAGTCGACGATGCATCAGTCGTCACATCAATGTTGAAGGCGGCATAATCTTCTGCAACGCTGCGCCAGATCGCCTTGATATTGTTGAGCTCAGTTGCGCTGAATGTTGTCGTATCTGTATCAACTGAGTACGGCGCAGAAACAATAGTCGCTCCTCCATTCCATACAGGATTGGTAACGGTCGCACCTTTAAAATTGATATAAATCTTTGCTGCAGCACCAGGACGAGAGTGAAGTAAAAATGTTTGAGAGTCCGGGATCGCACTTGCAGCAGGGTTGGTCGGCAGTGTCCCATCCCCGAGACTTCCACCTTGTGGAAGGAGCCCTGTTTCAGAAATAAAAATATTCGCATTCGCATCAATGCGAAGTGTCGAATCATTTTTGAATCCTGTCTTGAGTTCCTCTGCGGTGAGATCATATTGCTTTGCAACGGTACCGATATCAGTATCGAGCGCAGCAACAGCCTCTGCTCCTACAAGCTCAGTCTTGCCATTCATTCTCTTCTCAAATTCAAGGCCTGCAAACGGACGGTGATAAGTGGTCGACCCAACAACTGGTTGCACTGCTCGCATGCGCACAATAGCCAATGCGCCAAGTATCACCGCAGTGAGAACTATTACTATAGAGAGAGCTCTATACGATGGCCGTCGGTGTTCTGGAGGAAGTGGTGCGTACAGTGATGGGTTGATGTCATTCATATTCGTACAAAAAGATGATTGATAAAATAACAATTCGAGTATACCACTGTTTGCATGTTTCCTAGGCACAGATTACACTGTCTGTCATATGAAAAAACACACAATCATTTTTTGGATCACGACCACCATTATCTTTTTATTCGAAGGGGTACTCGTTGCGGCTACCTCTCAAACCGAGATGGCAAAAGAAGGCATAACTTCTCTGGGCTATCCTGCATACTTTGGCGCAATCCTTGCAATCTGTAAGGTTGTCGGAACACTCGTACTCATGATCCCCCAGATCTCCCCTCGCATCAAAGAGTGGGCATACGCAGGTCTCGCATTCGACTTTAGCTTCGCATTTCTCAGTCTTCTCATTGTTACTGGTGTCACCCCAGTCCTCTTGATGCCTGCGGTATTTATTGTTCTCCTCATCCTCTCATACCGCTCATATCACAAGTTGCAGCGTGCAAAGGTTGCTCCAGTTACAATAATCTAATCATCATTACAAAAAGCCCTTTCACCTATTAGGGGCTTTTTGCAGTACACTACCTCTATGAAAAAGACAGTTGTCGTACATGATAAGATGCAGCGCGCCTATACCTATGAACTCACAGAGCCAATAGGTGCAAATTTTGACCCGACATTCAAGCCTGATCTCACCCCACAAGAAATGCTCGAACTCGGTGTCTTTGGTGGTGTATATATGCGTGACTGTACTGATGAGTTCCCTAAAAGGTGGTTTACCCATGCAAAGTTTGCACCAGCAACAACTCGCAAACATCTTGCAACCATCAATTATTTTGAAGTAAATGCCAGTCAGCCACTCTCTGTATGGAAAGAAAAAGGATGGATATACAAAGACGACCCCCGAGGGTGGTTCCAATGGTACTGCCGCTACTACATGGGTCGCCGTATTCCCGCAGAAGATGTACGTCAAATCAAACGCTGGAACGCGATCCGTCGTCACATCGGACAGATCCGCGCACATTGCAGAATCGGTGATATTCATTGCAGACCGCGACAGCGTCAAGCATTTTTGCATTGGGCGTATGATAGTAGGAAGCTGTAATATTACTTTTTAACAAATTCTTTAAATTTTTCTACATCAGACACTGAACCTAGAATGTGAATTTGCTCAGAATTTTCAACAACAACTTCTCGTATTTCAGGTTTAACATATATCGTCTTTTGATATGCAGGAAATCCAGCAACGTCCTTTTCTCCTATATATTCAATTGCGTATTTATTTATCTTTGAAAAACTATCTCTTTCAAGAGAAAAATAGTTTATAACACCATCACATCCGTTTGTGTACTCAGATATTTTCTGATCATCAGGCATCATAAACAAACCATAAAAATCATTTAAACGATTACAGGTAATAAAAGGATTTTTGATATTTACTATCGCCGTAACTACCTCGCCGCCATCTTTTGTGCGTGCATATTTTTCTAGTTCAATGGTACTGTGAGCAAAATAGACTCCTTTTCCAAAATTTCTCCCAGCACCCCTCTTATCCATATCAAACGTTTCACCAATAAATTTTTCTCTCGTACCGTGATATAAAATATCTTTCAGCTTACTTTCAGGGAATATATTTTCAAGATATTGAGAGTATTGTTCTTTTGTTCCAATAGTTGCCAATTCAGGATTTTTTTCAAACACAAAATCAACACCTTCTTTAACGACGCGGTTTTCTAGACTGTTTTCTACTTTTGGAACATTTTCATGCATGGGTTTATTTTAACAGAAAAATGATTTGCGGTGTTTTTTGAACGAAGTTCGAACTTTTTTTGAGCAAAACCCCCAATAAGGA
>CAYUDJ010000007.1:0-21114 GCA_964443635.1 uncultured Candidatus Saccharibacteria bacterium
ATGGAACAAGATGTCATACAGATCCTGAAGAATGGCGGTGTTGCGGTCATACCGACTGATACGATCTACGGCATCGTCGCGCTCGCCTCACGACCCGAAAGTGTCGCTCGTGTCTATGAACTCAAAGGTCGCTCACCTGAGAAGCCGTGCATCATATTGATTAGCGATGCATCGGCTATGAAAGATTTTGGTGTGGCGGATGCCTATATAGAATCTATCGCACAGATGACTATCACCGGTCCAACGAGTTTCATCGTGCCGATTGATCGGACCGACCTCAGCTATCTCGACAGAGGAACAGGCACGCTCGCATTTCGTATTCCATATGATGATGTGGTTCGAGAATTTATTTCCAAAACTGGTCCGTTGATTGCCCCGAGCGCCAACCCTCAAGGAAAGGAACCAGCAAAGACCATAGAAGAAGCACGAGCGTATTTTGGTGAAACTGTAGATGTCTATATGGACGGAGGATTTAAAGATGGTGCACCTTCGGCACTCATTGATGTGAAGACGGGGGAACTGTTGAGATAATATACTTGGCGGAAGCGGTGAGATTCGAACTCACGGTCCCCTTACGAGGACTCCTGTTTTCAAGACAGGTGCATTCGACCACTCTGCCACGCTTCCTTGTCGTGTGTGTCGTGCGAGTGCACTTTAGCATATGGGATGTGGATTTTCAACGCCGCCGTGGTACCCTGGGAATATGAAATATCTTGGTATCGACTACGGCACTAAACGCATCGGCATCGCTGTCTCTGATGATGGCGGGAGCTTTGCATTCCCTAAGGCCGTTATTGAAAATGCACAGGCACTGGAAAGTATTGCACTGCTCTGTAAAGAGGAGGGCGTTGGTGCGATAGTGATAGGAGAATCGGTTGCATCAAATGGTGAGACGAATGATCTGATGAAGGCAGTGAATAATTTTAAGGAAAAGCTTGCTGCTGCGACAAACCTTCCGATATTTTTTGAACGAGAAGACTATTCATCAGTTGAAGCTCATCGGTATCAGACTGCGGCAGGGAGCCGGGATGACAGTGCGGCGGCAATCATCCTCCAGCGCTATCTGGATAAAGCTGCTGGACAAAAATAATAGGAGGAGTAGACTCAGAATAAGAACGTTTGTCCGATATCTTGGCAAAACGTACACAGTACGCTCTAAGCCCAAATATCCTAAAAATTCAATTTCTTTTTCTTGTTTTTTTGATTTATCTGAAGTGGTGGCTTGATTCCCACCACACAAAGAAGCCCCCTGCAATGTTCGTGATATTTAATGCAGCGGGGCTTTTTTCATGTATACTCATTTTCTATGGAATACATCACAATCGACGATTTCAAGAAGGTGCAGGCAAAGATCTGTAAAGTGCTCGTTGCTGAGGCATTGGAGGGTTCTGAGAAATTGATTCGTTTTGAACTCGACTGCGGAGAAGAGACACCTCGCCAGATTCTCTCTGGTATACGTCAATGGTATCCGGACCCTGCTGCGCTTGTAGGAAAGAGTATGCTCTTTTGTACCAACCTCGCACCACGCGCGATGATGGGACTCGAGTCACAAGGAATGCTCATGGCAGTTGATGGTATCGATGGTGCCCCAGTATTTCTTGTACCTGATGCGCCAACCAATCCCGGCTCAACGGTGCGATAAGTCAGTTCCTGTCGTATACTCTATATATTGTGTCACATTTTTTCACTCAACTTTTTTCATCATCAAAATATTCTTCTGTCGGATTGCATATAGCAGGGAGTCGTGTGCGCTTGGTCACACTCGCATCTCGTGATGGAAGTATGGCTCCCGTGCAAGTCGCCGAAACGGTATTACCCGAAGGTAGTGTTGAGCGCGGGCATATCATCAACATCGAATCCTTTGTTTCTTTTTTCAAAAATTTCCGCACACTTCATAGGTTCGATCGGGTACATCTCGCGATTCGAGAACCTGAAGTTATTTCCTCAGACCCTTCACAGGAACCAATCATAAAGAAACAGACAGTGCCAAGTGCTGCTGCAGCAAAGGCGACTCGGAAGCGATATACCGAGGCATTCACTCGAGCGGGCATAACAGTGGACTCATTTGAATACGACAGTCAGGCTGTTGCTCGTGCTGTTGTACCGTCTGGGACAAAAGGACTATCAATGATTGTTGATATTGGTGCAACTCAAACGTCGTTCATTGTCACTTCAAATGGCATAACGATGTACGCAGCACCGATTGCGTTTGGGGGAAGTATGATTATTACTGCACTCACCGATGAACTCGGTATCAGTATTGAAGAAGCACACCAGGTCAGACGTGATCATGGGCTCTCTTCATCAGGGGCACACAAGGATATTTTTTGTGCAATGGAAAAAGGTATTGCAATATTGCGCGATGAAATTGGCAATCAGTATATGTCATGGCAGGGCAAGAAAAAGAAGACGAATACTATTGTTGGTATTGATACAGTGTATCTCTCGGGAGAATACGGAAACCTTATCGGACTACCGGAATATCTCAGTGTCGCATTGAAGCTCGCTGTGGTGAGAGCAGATCCGTGGGTCAACTGCCTGTCATACCAGGAAACAATACCGATGATTAGTGCTGAAGCTGTATCGGGCTATACGGCAGCTATTGGTGCAGCATTGCAAGCTTAAGATGTGCCCCCGGTAGGAATCGCCTCTCCCTTCGGTCGAGATGCACTATTTTTATAGTCGCTTCACTCCTTAAAAATAGGCACCTACGGTTCGATGTCCTACCGGAGCATTTTCACTTCGTTCAAATGTGCCCCCGGTAGGAATCGAACCTACAATAACGGCTTAGAAGTCCGCAGTTATATCCATTTAACTACAAGGGCGCGAAAGAATAGTACAAGATATAGAATAGCATTTCTGCGGGAGGGTGGGCGATAGAGGACTTGAACCTCTGACCTTCGCTGTGTAAAAGCGCTGCTCTACCAACTGAGCTAATCGCCCGCACTTCGATAGTAGCTCATTTTAGGGATTTATTCAATATCATTGCCATTTTCCATACTTTCCATTAGAGTTCTCATATGCAAAAGACTATTTTCTTTGATCTCGATGGGACACTGACGCCGAAGTCCACTTGGTATGAATTGAATATGAGACTCGGCCTTACCCCTGAAGAAGATAAGGAACTTTTTGATCGATATCTCAAAGATGACCTCCTGTATGAAGATTGGACTGATGAACTGATCCGTATTCACCGAAGCCGAGGGTCAATTACTGCAGCAGAACTTATCGATTTTGCTGAATCAATTGAGCTTCGTCCTGATGCAGTTGCCACCGTGCTCGCGCTCCGAGAAAAAGGATATCGTGTTGTACTTGTTTCGGGTTCGGTAAATGTTATTGTTGAGACACTCGCAGCTGCGCTTGGTATTGAGGACTCGCTCTCATGTTCAATCGCACTTTTTGATGAAAACCAAGTATTGATTGGTATTGAGTCAGGAGGGGATGAAGCGCCGACCAAACTCTCACTCGCACAAGACTATATTGAGAAACAAAATATTGATATCGAAGGTTGCTATGCAGTTGATGATGGAGGAAATGGTGTTGAGCTCTTTAAAGTAATGAAAGGAATCGTATTTGGAGACAATGAGAAGTTGAATGCGGTCGCATGGAAGAAGGTAGAGAAATTATCAGAAGTAATTGATCTCATTAATTAAATTTTTATGATGGAAAACCCCCCAAACAAAGTGTCTGAACAACCAAAGCCTAATCGGCCTTATTTTGAGACGACAAATCTCACAAAGGAATTTCTTGCGGCAAAAAGATTTACAGAAAAATATATTGATACGGGTGTTAGCGGATTAGATCTTTCAGATACACCTGAAAATATAGTAGTTATCCGAGAATATATAGAAAAGCTTGGCAATCGTCTGATGCCAGGAATTGTTGTCGAGGATGTTATTGCTGAACTCAAACAAGCGGGAGTTGTCAGTGCTCCTGTTGTAGAAAAGGTCAAAAAGGAAAAGTCGGTTGAATTTATTCAAACTGAATATGTTTCTCTTGAAAAACCAAAACAGGTTGAGATTGAGGAGGATCAATCAAAAATCCTTGAGGCAAATCTTCTTTTGGAAGAAATGGCGAAAGCGAATATCTTTAAAAATGACGAAGAGTTGGACGGGCTCTATGATCGAGTAGTCGAATCACAGAAAAATACCTCTGAAGCTGAAGAGTATTATTATGAATTTAGTAAAGCGGGTCTCATAAGGGGTGGAGACGAAGAAGTACAAAAAGATCTTGAATCTCTCAATCAGCGCAAGAATGATTTTTCAAAGAAAGAAGTCGGTGATACAAAACAGGAGCAAAGACTCGAACGAGCAAAAAAAGTTGCAACACTGACTGAGCGTGCACTTGCTGAAGGTGTGTCAAAGCTTGCATGGTATGGAGATAACATTAGTATCGAACCAGCGTCAGAGTTTGATGATATCAAGCGAGGTGTTGATGATATTTTGGAAATTAGAAAAGAAGATGAAGAAAGTAGTTTCATGGGACTTGGTATCGATGTCACCTTTCGTGGTTTGTATAGTGAGCAATTCAAACAAAAGTTTTTTACACTTTTACAGTCTATACGAGATGGTTATAAGACGAAGGTAAAGTATTTCAAAAACCACAAAGGGGAAGTAATGAAAGAGTTTGCAATTCCAAAAATTGTTTTGTATTTCAATGTTGATGATGTAAGGGACATGGTTGAGATATTGAAGCATGCTGATAATCCAGCAAAACAAGCAGAGCTTAAAAATAGTCCACAAAAGGTTACTGTCATGAATCAGATAATACATTCGTGTGATATTTTAGCGACTTTTGCGGAAGAATCGGAAAATAACATCTTTAGAAAGTATGTAGCCGTTGTTAATTCGATCAAGGAACAGGCGTGGGAAAACCCTGATCTCAGAGAGATGCTTGATACTAGTGGAGAAGATGACGAGGTTTCCAAGCAGCTCAAAGTATTGGTAGGAGAATTCAAACTCATTGATATGCAAAAAAATGTCGCGGCCTGATATGAATATTGAAATTCTTCTTGAAACCCCGGACTTCCTCATCATCAACAAACCGGCAGGACTCCGTGTGCATGCCGATGGCAAGAGTGATGTACCAACCGTTGTGGACTGGGTATTGAAAGAGCGACCGGAGATTGCTGGTGTAGGGGAACCGATGATAGTGGATGGCAAGAGTATTGATCGTCCTGGCATTGTACATCGACTCGATGAGGATACGAGTGGGGCACTGGTGATCGCAAAAACACAAGAGTCATTTGAATATCTGAAAACTCAATTCAAGGACCGACTCGTACAAAAGGAATACCACGCATTTGTGTGGGGGCATTTTAAAGAGCCGAGTGTTGTCGTTGATCAACCGATTGGTCGCAGTAGTGGAGACTTCCGTCGGTGGCAAGCAGGTCGTGGTGTGCGAGGAGAGACACGGGACGCAGTGACGCGCATTGAGGCAATATCCCAATTTGAAGAAGAGGTGAATGGAAAGCCTGAGCGATTCTCATTTATCCATGCATTTCCAAAAACTGGCCGAACGCATCAGATCCGTGTCCACCTCAAATACCTTCAAAGACCCATTGTCTGCGACCCGCTCTATGCTGAGAGTACGCCTACTGCGCTTGGATTTGCTCGCCTCGCACTCCATGCCCGGACTATCAGCTTTACGGCTCCTGGAGGGGGATTGGTACAGATAACAGCCCCATACCCAGCTGATTTTGAAGGTGCCCTTGCAAAATACGTCAAATAATGATACATTTGCGACCTATATGGCAACAGCATTTTCACCCGTAGATATCGAAGCGCGCAAGAAACTGACATTCAATTCAGGCGACACTGTGCGTGTGGTTTCAAAGATTGAGGACAAGGGCAAGTTCCGTCTTCAGGCATTTGAAGGTATCGTTTTGGCTCGCAAGCACGGTACTGGTCCAACAGCTACTTTCACTGTTCGCAAGATTTCAAACAGTGTTGGTGTTGAGCGTATTTTTCCACTGTACTCACCATCGATCGACAAGATCGAAGTGACCAAGCAAGCAAAGACTCGCCGCAGCAAGCTCTACTACATCCGAGACAAGGCAGCAAAGGAAATCCGCCGCAAGATGAAGCGCATCCTTACTGGCAAGGATCCTGTTGAAGAAACAGAGATCGAACCAGAAGCAGTTGTTGTCGAAGAAACAACTCCAGCAGAAAACTAGTAATGATCCCCGAAAGGGGATTTTTACATTCCTACTCATTACCTTGAAAACAAACCCTGATGTGCTATAGTGGCAGTATTGCCCGGGTGGTGAAATTGGTATACACGCATCCTTGAGGTGGATGTGCCGCAAGGTGTGGAGGTTCAAGTCCTCTCTCGGGCACAGAGAATAAAAAGCAGTACACCATTGTACTGCTTTTTATATTGCCCTTTGTACATGCTACAATCTCCCTATGAACAATCCCTCAACCCGTAAATATTTCTATCTCGGACTCGTCTTGGCGGTCGGCTTTTTGACTGTTCTTATACTCTGGCCATTTGCAAAAGTGCTCGTATTGAGTCTCGCACTCACTGCGGTATTGTTTCCGATATACGCGTATCTCAAACGCAAGCTCAAGGTTTCATGGGTTGCGGCGCTCATTACGGTGGTAGGTTTCATTATCGTATTATGTATTCCGCTCTTTGCTATTGGTACGATTGTGTTCAAACAGTCAACCCAACTTTCTCTCTGGATTGCCGATCATGGAGGGTTCGACAACATCACCCGTCTCTTCAATCGATCGATCACAAACCTTCTCCCTGAGGGAGCGCTCAACCTTCAGTCGAGTATCACTGCAATGACGGCAAAGTTCAGTGCAGGTATTGGGACTGCATTCACCGCAACACTTTCAACTATTTTTTCATTCCTTCTTGTTATCCTTTCAATGTTTTATTTTCTTAAGGATGGTACAGAATGGAAAAAGACACTTATCAATTTCAGTCCACTATCAAATGAGGGCGGCAACCATATTCTTGGGAAGTTAAATACGGCAGTCAACGGCATCATCAAAGGGTATCTCCTGATTGCATTGGTGCAGGGTGTTTGCGTCGGTGTCGGACTCTTTATTTTTGGTGTGCCGAATGCTGCACTCTTTGGAGTACTCGCTGGTATTACATCATTGGTACCGACGATCGGTACTGCACTCGTCACGGTGCCTGCATTTATTTTCTTGCTTGTGATGGGTCGTACCGGAGCTGCGATCGGATTTGCTATCTGGGGACTCGCATTGGTTGGCACTATCGACAACATGCTCAACCCAATATTCGTCGGCAAGCGTATCAATATCCATCCACTCCTCGTACTCTTTTCGGTGCTTGGGGGGATTGTGCTCATGGGTCCGATTGGATTACTCGTTGGGCCACTCGCAATCTCATTTATGTATGCATTGATGAGTGTGTATAAGACTGAAGTTGTAAACTAAGTTATACTCAGATTTATGCATATCTATCTCGGACTTCTCGCCTCAGTCATTGGTCTTGGTATCTCATCATATATATATAGAAAGAAGCGCAAAAAGCACCCGCTCATGTGTCCTCGTGCGAGCGCTTGTGACAATGTGGTCAATAGTACATTTGCGACGACTGCAGGCATCCCAAATGAATTACTAGGACTTGCGTATTACATCATTGTCGGTAGTCTCTATAGTGTCGCACTGTCATTTCCAGTTCTCGTCACTGCACCGTTTCAATTTTTCCTCACTCTTGCGACAATACTTGGCGCGCTCTTTTCTATCTATCTCATTGCGCTTCAGGCATTCGTCATCCGTGCATGGTGTATGTGGTGTCTTGGATCTGCTGTTGCAAATGTGATGCTTGTCATTGCACTGTGGGGTTTTCCGACAAGTGAACTCTTTGCACTCATCGCAAGTCATCGCCTGTGGTGGATCATTATTCACAATATTGGCTTCATCCTTGGGCTCGGGGGAGCGACGATCACTGATGTACTTTTCTTTCGATTCCTCAAGGATCACTCCATCACTGAACAGGAAAAGGAAACAATGGACACACTCTCCAATGTCATCTGGGTTGGACTCGGTATCCTCATCGTGTCCGGCATCATGCTCTATCTCCCCGAACAGGCGCGACTTGATGTTTCGCCAAAGTTCCTGCTGAAGGTTATCGTCGTCAGCGTGATCACTATCAATGGGCTTCTTCTCAATATGTTTGTTGCGCCGAGACTTCGCCATCTTTCATTTGAAAACACTCCACCGGCACGGCATTTTCGCAAACTCGCATTTGCGCTCGGGGGTATCTCGCTCTCGTCATGGTATACGGCATTTTTCCTCGGATCATTGCGCACGATCAAAGTCAGTTTTCAGACGGGGCTTATGGTCTATATTGGTATCATTTTTTTTGTTATCATCGGTTCACAAGTATTTGAGGCGATTATGACGCTCAAGAACCGTGACCGTGAACAAAACTAGATTTACATCGGTTTTTCTGGTATAAACAAACCTACTGTATGCATATATACAGTGCGACATGGTGCCTATGGTGTAATGGTTAACACTGGAGTTTGTGGAACTCTCGATTCGGGTTCAATTCCCGATAGGCACCCATTCGAGAAAAGAACCAGAAAATCCCTCAACAGAGGGATTTTCTGGTTCTAACCTAAGGTGGTAAAATCATTCTATGAATTGTTCGAAAAATATACTCTCGCGAGATTTTTACAATGACAATCCTTCAAAAGTCGCTCAGGCTCTTCTGGGTAAATATCTTGTAAGGAAGACAGATGTAGGCACATTCGTGGGAAAGATAGTTGAGACGGAGGCATATCTCCCGTTCAATGATACAGCCGCGCATAATTTCAAAGGGGAGACTAATCGTAACAGAAGCCTCTATAAGGATGCGGGTCATGCCTATGTCCATAGCATGAGGCAGTATTGCTTGCTCGATGTTACAACTGAAGGGGTTGGAATACCTGGCTCAGTGCTAATTCGCGGATTGGAACCCATTGAGGGGTTGGAGGTTGCGGAAAACATTACCAATGGTCCTGGAAAACTCTGCAGAGCTTTTAACATTACTAAGGAGCTTGATGGGGTGGACATGACCAATGAGCAAAGCAACCTCTTTATCTGTTCTTCCGAAAAAGATATTGCTCCAGACTTGGTAGATATTTCTACCCGAGTTGGAATTTCTACCGCCAAGGAGGAGCCGTTGCGATTTTCCATAAAAGGAAACCTTCATGTCTCAAAGGGGAGGTAATTCAATTTTCAAGCTCGGAATATTGATAGTCGCATCATTTCTTTGTGCGAAAATAGTCCTGACTTCCTCTATGACGGCACCCATTTGGATAGATAAGGTACCGGTACTGGTGTCTTTGCTCAACTTTCGAGAAGTGTGGCGAATGGGATTCTCAAAGCAGGAACGGTGACTCTCCCATAGTCTGCTATACTAGCGCTCTATGATATACACCAAACAGCACCTCATCGACACGATTACCAATGAATTCCGTATTCTCAAGCACTTGGCGGAAAAGATCCCTCCTGGCACCGATGGCTACAAACCAACTGAAGGACAGCGCACCACCCTTGAGCTCCTCCAGTATCTCTCATCAATATTTGCAAATGCGACCCATGTAATCCTCGAAGGAAATACTGACGCGTACAAGACTTCACCATTAAAGGGCGACGATACGACCGTAGAAAATTTTGCACAGAAAATGGATAAGCAACTCGTCGTATGGAACGGACTCATGGAAAAGTTTACTGACGAAGAGCTTGAGAAAGTCATCAACATCTACATGATGGGGGACAAGACCAAGGTTGTGTACCTCGTCGACAACCTTCTCAAATGGGCAGCCGCCTACAAGATGCAGCTCTTTCTTTATATCAAGGCATCAGGCAACAGCTCGATCGGCACCTCAAATCTTTGGGGCGGCATGGACATGCCGGTGAAATAATTATTTACCCCTATGCAAATCGTCAAACAATACCTTCGGAAATATTGGAAAATGTGCCTGCTCGTTGTCGGGCTTGCGACTATCAACCAACTATTCTCGCTCATCGAGCCTGCTATTTATCAGCGCATCATCGACAACTACGCGCTCCGATGGAATGAACTCACGCGTGCAGAGTTTTTGCGTGGCACCGGGTCGCTCCTCTTGGTATTCGTGGGTACTGCATTTATTTCCCGTGTTGCAAAGAATTTCCAGGACTATTATCTCAACCGTGTCAGTCAGCGAAGTGGCGCAGACATGTACAGCGAAGGGGTTCGTCATTCACTCGATCTCCCATACGCAGTGTTTGAAGATGAGCGCAGTGGTGAGACACTTGGTAAGTTACAAAAGGCGCGTACTGATACTGAAAAACTTATTCAGGATACAATCAATACATTATTCGCTTCAGGTATTACACTGATATTTGTTATTGCGTATGCGGCCCATATTTCAGTTGCGGTCTCATTGATCTATGTGGGCATGGTGGTGATCATTGGTACGATCACCCTAGTATTTTCAAAAAAAATCAAGACAGTACAGACATTGATTGTCGCAGAGACGACTGCACTTGCTGGTTCAACAACTGAATCATTGCGCAATATCGAGCTCGTCAAATCCCTCGGTCTTGCAGGACAGGAAGTTGGTCGACTCAATGCAACGACTGAAAAGATTCTCAAGCTTGAATTGAAAAAGCTCAAATACGTGCGCACACTCGACTTCATTCAGGGCACCGTGACCAATGCGATCCGTGCCGGGATTTATTTCTTCCTCTTCTATATGATCTTTATGCAAAAGATTACACTCGGTGAATATTTCTCCCTCAATATTTATTCATACTTCCTCTTTTTCCCATTGACGCAATTTGCTGGCTACATCGCAACGTATCGTCAGGCAGAAGCTTCTCTTGCGAACTACAAGATACTCATGGATACCGCACCGGAGCCTCGCGCAACCAATCCGAAATCTGTTGGTGAAGTGAAGAAACTTGAATTCAAAGATCTTTCATTTGGGTATAAATCCGCAACTGGTCAGGCGCTCACTGATATCAACTATCAGGTTAGTCGCGGTGAGACGATTGCATTCGTCGGACCGTCAGGATCTGGCAAGACATCGCTCGTTAAACTTCTTGTCGGACTCTATGAACCGACCAGTGGCGATATTCAGTACAATGGTCTCTCATATAACGATATTGATAAAGAAGAACTACGTACACAAATCGGATTTGTTACCCAAGACACACAGCTCTTCTCAGGGACAATTCGTGAAAATTTATTGTTCGTAAATCCTGCTGCAACTGACGAGCAGTGTCTCGACGCGCTTCATAAGGCACAGTGCCAGAATCTGCTTGAGCGTGGAGGTAAAGGACTCGACACGGTGATCGGTGAAGGTGGGGTGAAAGTCTCTGGTGGAGAAAAACAACGACTCTCTATCGCACGTGCACTGTTGCGTGATCCGAATATTTTGGTATTTGATGAAGCAACGTCAGCGCTCGACTCACTCACTGAAGAAGAAATCTCAAAGACCATCAAGGATGTCTCCGGCATGAACGAACGCATCACCATCCTCATTGCACACCGACTCTCAACCATCATGCATGCTGATCGTATCTATGTATTGGAAAAAGGAGTAATGAGTGAACAGGGGACTCATGAAGAACTCATTGCACAAAAGGGACTTTATCAGGCGATGTGGCGTCAGCAGGTCGGAGAACGCTAGTATTCTTTGGTATACTAGTACTATGGATACCAACATTCTAAAAACAGACGAAGAATGGAAACAGGAACTCACGCCCGAGCAGTACGCAGTCATGCGTGAAAAAGGAACAGAAGCCCGGATGAGCAGTGTCTATGTGCATGAGAAATCTACGGGCACTTATATGTGTGCGGCATGTGGCAACCCACTCTTTGCGAGTAATGCGAAATTTGATTCGGGTACCGGATGGCCGAGTTTTGACAAAGCGATCCCTGGATCAGTTGAGCTCGTCACTGATGATAGTCATGGTATGAACCGCACCGAAGTTGTCTGCGCGCAGTGTCACTCGCATCTCGGTCATGTCTTTACTGATGGACCGACTGCAACGGGAGAGCGGTACTGTATGAATGGTATCTGTCTTGATCTCCAAAAACGTAACACCGAGGACGATGATGAACGCGAACACAATTGGTAATTTTGAAAAATTTTGATAAGCTCTGTCGGTATGAACTACCAAATCCTTCTCTTCTATAAATACGTCCACATTGTTGATCCGGTCGCGGTGCGTGATTGGCTGCGCAAACTCTGTGAAGACCTCGGCCTGAAGGGGCGCCTCATTGTCGCAACAGAAGGACTCAATATCACACTCGAAGGTACGACAGAAAACACTGAAACCTTCATCAAAGAAATGGAAAAGGACGACCGTTTTTTGAACATTCATATGAAGCGATCAGGGGGAACAGGGGATGCATTTCCACGACTCTCGGTAAAAGTCCGCAATGAAATCGTCTCACTTCACCTTGGTGTCTGTGATATCAATCCAAATGAACTTACTGGTATTCACTTGAAACCAGCAGAGCTCCACCAATGGATCGCTGACAACAAAGAATTTTATATTGTCGACATGCGCAATGCCTATGAGCATGCAGTGGGACGATTCGCCGGGTCAGTATGTCCGCCGATGAATAACTTCCGTGATTTGCAAAAGATGGTCAAAAGTCTCGCGCATCTCAAAGACAAAACAGTGCTTACAGTTTGTACTGGTGGCGTGCGCTGCGAGAAGGCGAGTGGGTACTTGTTGTCAGAAGGTTTCACTGATGTGTACCAGCTTGATGGCGGTATCGTCTCGTATATGGAGCAGTACCCCAACGAAGACTTCGAAGGCAAACTCTATGTATTTGATGGGCGTGTGACGATGGGATTCTATACCGATGATCCAAAGCATGTGATCGTTGGTCGCTGC
This sequence comes from uncultured Candidatus Saccharibacteria bacterium, assembly GCA_964443635.1. Taxonomy (GTDB): domain Bacteria; phylum Patescibacteriota; class Minisyncoccia; order Phycocordibacterales; family UBA9973; genus UBA4124. Next base: position 12,867 of record CAYUDJ010000007.1, read on the forward strand.
GAAGGTTGTGATGCGCCGAGTGAAAACATTGTCGACTGTCGTGACCAGGGCTGTAATGGGCAGTTCATTATTTGTGAAGATTGCGAACAAAAGCAGGTTGCAAAGAAGGGGATTACCTATTGTCCGAAAGGGTGTGCAGGGAAAGGAAAAGGTTTGTTTGGGAAGTTGGTGAATAAAGTGAAAAACTTTTTCAAATAGAAAACATTGACTTTAGGTATATTAATGATATAGTGAAGAAAATAATTCCTCACACTAAAATTAATAATAATGAAATTTCAAACTACTTTTGAAAGCCCAGGGCTTTCATATAATTTTTCTCTAGGATTAGGAGTTATCCCTGAGGAATCTAAAAAACCATTGAACGCAGAACGACTAGAAATTTTCTTATCACTGCAAGTTGACAATCCGATTTTCAAAAGTTTATTTTTAAAGAAATCGAAAAAATTCATTTATTTAAATCAACTTACGGGAAAGTACGAAACAATTCTTATTTCGGAAACAAAAGATATAAAAAGGGAAGAAATAGTTTGGGGCGGTCCAGCTACGGAAGAATTAGAGAAAGCCTTTTTTGTGACCGAAGTATAACTCGTTTTCAAGCCTAGAGTATTGATTGAAATGACCATCTTTTTATTAAGATGGTTTTTTATTTCCCAAAATTGTAAAAAAAGCCTTTTTTCTGTATAGTTTCTGCATGAATGAAGGGAAGCTCCATCCGCTGACACTGGTAACCGACGAGATCGTCCGTATATTTGCTGCGCAGGGATTCAGTGTCGCACTGGGGCCCGAGCTTGAGGATGAATGGCACAACTTTGATGCGCTCAATGTACCAAAGGATCATCCGGCACGCGACATGCAGGATACGTTTTGGATCAAGGATCGACCTGGCTTTGTCTTGCGCACGCAGACATCCGGCGTACAGATCCGGTACATGGAGACGCACCAGCCGCCGATTGCGATGATTGCTCCGGGCAAAGTATTTCGAAATGAAGCAACTGATGCGACACATGAGGCGCAGTTTCACCAAGTCGAAGGGTTGGTCGTGGGGGAGAATATCACCGTCGGTAATCTCAAGGAAACATTGCTCTCATTTTTCAAGCAACTCTTTGGTGAGGGTACGGAGATACGTTTGCGCCCGAGCTTCTTTCCATTCGTTGAGCCTGGATTTGAAGTGGATGTATGGATTCCGAAACCCGCTTCCGCCAAAGGCTCCAGCGAGGGACGCTGGCTCGAGGTTTGCGGTGCGGGTATGGTACATCCCAATGTGTTCAAGTCTGTGGGTTATGATCCTGAAAAGGTGACGGGGTTTGCATTTGGTATGGGACTCGATCGTCTCATGATGATCAAGTTCGGTATTCCCGATGTTCGTTTGGGGTATCAGGGGGATCTGCGATTCAATCAATTTTAGAAAGAAATAAAAAGATGAAGTATTCATATAACTGGCTACAAAAGCATATCGAAGAAACACTCCCGACACCGGAAGTCTTGAAAGGGCGAATCATATTTGGTGCATTTGAAGTAGAAGATGTGCAAGTGTTACATGGCGACAGTATCTTTGATATCAAAGTATTACCTGATCGTGCAGGGGACTGTCTCTCACACTACGGTATGGCGCGCGAAATTGCAGGGCTGTTGAAATTAACGTTGAAAACGAATGATAGTACAGCACTTCCTGATACTGCGCTCGCACTTCCAGTTGAAATCAAATCTGATCTTTGTCGACGATATATTGCAATTCAAATTGATGGCGTGAAAGTCGGTCCCTCACCAGCATGGCTCAAAGATGCACTCGAAGCGGTAGGGCAGCGAAGTATCAACAATATTGTGGATGCGACCAACTACATCCTCCTTGATACCGGCCAGCCAACTCACGCATTTGATACGAGTAAAATAGATGGTGGTATTACTGTGCGCCTCGCAAATGACAACGAAAGTATCATCACGCTCTCTGAAGAAACCAAAACATTGAAAAGTGAGATGTTGGTTATTGCAGACTATATGGGTGCAGTTGCTATCGCAGGAGTAAAAGGCGGCAAGACCGCAGAAGTGGATGACAAGACGACAAGTGTGATACTTGAGATTGCAAACTTTGATCCATCATCAGTTCGAAAAACTGCACGCGCACTTGGACTTCCTACTGATGCTGCAAAGCGATTTGAAAATAATCTCTCAGCAGAAGTTGCGGGTACTTCAGCAACGCAACTTCTCTCTCTTGTGCTCGAGATTGCAGGTGGGGAAGTGAAGGGAGTGAAAGATATATATCCAAATCCACAAGCAGTTCGAACACTTTCATGGAGAGTTGCCGATATTGCACGAGTCCTTGCTTCTGATATGACAGGGCGAAAAATTGGAGATGTGCTTGATGCATATCATTATAGCTGGCAATTTAATGAGGGGGAGTTCACACTGACTATCCCATATTGGCGCGCAGATATCACTGGTGCGCATGATATTGCCGAAGAGATCGGTCGTGTGATTGGTTATGACAGTATTGCTCCGGAGCCACTTCCATTTGTTCCAGTCACTGAACACAATGAAACATTTGAAAAAATAAATAAAGTGAAAGCATATCTCATTTCGCAAGGATATTCTGAAGTGATGAACTATACGTTTAGAAAGAAAGGTGATGTGTATGTATCATATGGTGCAAAGGATAAAAGTGCACTTCGTACAAACCTTTCTGATGGATTGAAAGAAAGCTATGAACAGAATCGCCTGAACGCGCCATTACTCGGTATGAAGACCGTCAAACAATTTGAAATCGGTACGGTATTTTCTGCAACTACAGAGACAATGCATATTGCGACAATGGACAACGGCACGATACAAGAGCTCACCCTTGATGAATGGTGTGCACAACACGAGACAGAATTAAAAGACATTGTTGTTCGGGCGCAACCTGCTGCATCAGTGCCGTTTAAGCTCTGGTCAGCATATCCATATATGGTTCGTGATATCGCCGTATGGGTCGCCGATGATGCAGGGAAAGAAACACTTTCTACTATCGCAAAAGAATTTTCAGAGAAATACTGTGTACAGCCTGCATATATTTTTGACCAATTCTCCAAAGACGGTCGCGAAAGTATCGGCTATCGTTTTATTTTCCAATCATTTGAAAAGACATTGACTGAAATAGAGGTGAATGAATGGTTTACGATTCTTGCTGATCGAATTCTTGCAGAAAAAACCTTCGAAATACGTTAAGCAGTATCATTTGATTGAAGAGGCATCCGCGTGTATACTCAACTTCGTATGAAGTATGTCGGAGGAATAATCATCAGTATCATTGTTATAGGCCTTATTGCACTATGGATTCGGGGAGGCAAGCCTGAAATGCTGCCACCAGACCCACTCGCTGCATCAACTACAGATACCCAGCAATCGAATACTCCTGTGCAAACGACTCAGACTGCACCATTACCAACTACTACAAAGAACACAATAACAACAAAAAACGGTATGAAAATAGAAACAACAACACAAGGATCAGGTGAAGCAATCGTAAATGGCAAGACAGCGGTCGTTGACTATGTCGGTAGCCTCGCTGATGGTACGGTATTTGATGCGAGCAAGAAACACGGCAATGATGGATTTGCATTTCCGCTTGGTGCAGGACGTGTTATCGCGGGCTGGGATCAAGGGGTGCTTGGTATGAAAGTCGGTGAAACCCGTATTCTCACTATCCCTGCTGATCTTGCGTATGGTGCACAGGGTATCTCTGGGGTGATTCCACCAAATGCAACACTTACATTTGAAGTAACACTTCGGGCAATTAAATAATTATGATTTCAAAAATTAAACAGTTTTTTATTAGTGTCCGCGCATGGTGGACCAGTCGCTCAACTCGCAGCAAAGTGTTCATGGTTGTTGCGCTCGTCATTGTTCTTTTTATCATGTTTAATAAAAAGGGAACTGACAATACTGTTGCAACTGAAACAGTGAAGCGTCAAAATCTCGAGCAGACTGTATTGGCAAACGGTACGGTCGTGAGCTCAACCGACCTCTCATTGACGTTTGAACAAAACAAAGTTGTCAGAAGTATCATGGTTGGTGTAGGAAGCAAAGTTAAAAAGGGCGCCATCCTTGCAACACTTTCCGGGAGTACTGAATCTGCCTCAGTGAAGTCTGCTCGTGGATCATTACTTGCTGCGCAGGCTCGCTACAAGAAAGTACTTGAAGGGTCTTCGAATGAACAAATCGCTGTCGCCGAGATCAATCTCGCTAATGCGCGTCGTAAATTATATTCCGATGACCTCATTGCCGATCCACAGGATACAGATGTGTTGCACAGCCCTATCATCACGGGTGTATACAATAGTACCCAAGAAGGGGAATATCGTATTTCATTTCAAGACTATCTGATGGATAGTCTCAATGTAAACGGTCTCGAAAAGACTATTGCTATTGTTGATGAATTACCCAAACCACTTGGTACCAAAGGGCTTCGTATCACATTTCCTATCGCAACATATGATAAAGATGATAGCTGGAAAATATTGATACCAAATACGAGCGGCGAGCACTATGCAGCAAACCTCAATGCATATCAGACCGCACAAGCTGAACTTGATGTTCAGCGTGCGACTGCTCGTCAGCCAGAGATTGATGCTGCGCTTGCGGATATTGTGATTGCACAAGCTGCTCTTGATAGTGCAAATGCAAATCTTGAAAAGACTATATTACGTGCACCGGCCGACGGTACTATCACTCGAGTAAATATCAAAGCAGGGGAAGTGCCAGAATTGAACAAAGAAGCAATTGGATTGCAAGACGTATCAAATCTCTATCTTGAAGCTGATGTCAATGAAACCAGTGTGCCGCGTATTGCGCTTGGGCAACCAGTGACGGTAACATTTGACGCATTTGGTACTTCTAAAACATACATAGCAGCAGTATCTTCAGTTGACCCTGCGGCGACAATCACCGACGGTATTGTTAACTACCAGATCAAAGCGCTCCTAACCGATACGACTGATATCAAACCTGGTATGACTGCAAATATGATTATCAAGACAGCAAGTGTCGATAATGTCATCGCGATTCCTGGGCGATTCCTTACAAAGAAAGATGGAAAAACCACTGTACAGGTGGTTGATACAAAAAATGACAAGAAGACGACTACCCGTGAAGTGGCAACTGGACTGACTGCAGATGGGGATATGGTCGAGATTACCTCTGGTCTTTCTGAAGGTGAAGACATTCGTTGGGTAGCTCCGTAATCATGCCTACACGTATCACACGATGGGAAGCACTGAAGATTGATATCAATGTCGGTCTTTTCCTTGCAAAGCGCGACCTCAAACGCGCGAGCAAGGCAACAACATCTCTAATCATATTTGTGATGTTGTTGACCTTCCTCAATCTTGTCGTCGTGTCGGGTATCTTGGTGGGACTCATTGAAGGATCGGTCTCAGCCGATCGACAGTATTCATCGGGTGATATTCTCATCTCGCCTTTTTTAAACAAGTCATCAATCGAACACACACCAGAGGCTGTTGCGATCGCACGAGCGTTGCCTAGCTTCAACGCACTAGCAGTCCGCTACACAGGGAGTGCACGAGTAGAGAGTAATTATCGTACGACTATCAAGGCCGGAGATTTGCGTGATGGGGCAGGAGGATCGTTGCTTGGTATTAACCCAGAAGGTGAACAGTCTTTCTCAGGTATCAGTAAATTCGTCATTGAAGGATCATTTCTTGAGGCGACCGACACCGATAGTATTGTGATTGGTAAGAACTTGCTCTATAAATACACACCAATCGAAGCGCCAGGATTTCAGACACTAAAAGATGTCGCTATCGGTTCTCGTATCAAGATCACGGTTGGAGATATTGCAAAGCAATACTATGTCAAAGGTGTCATTGCGAGCAAGGTTGATACATTCGATAGTTCAGTCATTATGCTCGACAGCGAGGCACGCAAGCTCGTCGGTCGCAGTGATTACGATGCAAATCAGATTGCTGTTCTCCTTGATGAAGGCGCTGATCCTGCGGTTGCTAAGGCGCAGCTCATTGCAAGCGGTGTTGGTCAATGGGCACGCGTGCAGACGCATGACGAAGCATTGCCAAAATTTTTGAAAGATATTCAAGCAACATTTGGTATCCTTGGTAATGCAATTAGCTCAATCGGTCTTGTTGTCGCCGCAATAACAATTTTCATTGTTATCTTTGTGAACGCCATTACTCGTCGTCGGTATATTGGTATTCTCAAAGGGATTGGTATTGCACCGCGTGCGATTGCCATCTCCTATATGGTTCAGTCGATGTTCTATGCATTGGCGGGTGCGGGACTTGGTATTGTTGTTGTGTTTGCACTCCTGAAACCGATGTTTGTCGCGCACCCAATTAACTTCCCATTTTCTGACGGTATCTTGGTTGCAACTGTTCCAGGAACACTGATCCGTACACTTATTCTCCTCATCGCGACTATTGTTGCGGGGTATATTCCAGCACGCATTGTTATTAGACAAAATACGCTGAGCGCAATTTTAGGAAGATAATTATTTTTTTATGATCAAAGTCAATCAGTTATATAAAACATTCAAAAGTGGTGACGCAGAAATTCATGCAGTAGAAGATGTCACCTTTACTATTCCTGAGGGGCAATTTGTCGCAATCACCGGACGTAGTGGATCAGGTAAAAGCACATTGCTCTATCAGCTGGGGCTTCTAGATCTCCCGACGAGCGGGGAGATATATGTTGACGGCATCGAGTCAGTGGGACTTGCAGAAGATGACCGTACCCGACTTCGTCTACACAATCTTGGTTATATTTTTCAAGACTACGCAATTCTTCCTTCACTGACTGCGATTGAAAATGTCATGGTACCACTGTTGATGCAGGGGATTGATGAAATGACAGCACGAACACGTGCAGCTGCAGCACTTGCCCGTGTTGGACTCGGAGATCGCATGAACAATCTACCAAGTGAACTTTCAGGTGGTCAGCAGCAGCGTGTATCGATTGCGCGAGCGATTGGTCATGGCCCAAAAATTATTTTTGCAGACGAACCGACTGCCAACCTTGATTCAGAGACCTCACGTACAGTGCTCGATACATTTTTGGAATTAAACAGGGAAGGGCAGACTATCATTATGGTAACTCATGAGCCAGAGTATGCTGACTTGGCCGACCGTATCATTGTGTTGGCTGACGGACGCATCATAGAAGACAAGGAAAAGCGCAAGTAAGCAAGCGGCACCTCTGTCGTCTTATAGGGTATACTGAATTTAATCAGATTTAATTATAACAATATGAATACATATATGGATAAATATCACAAAATCATTGTCAGTGTTGGCGTGTTACTCGCAGCATTTTTGCTCGTAGCAACACTCGGTAAATTGAGAGAAATGCGTTATATCGGAGCAGGGGTTCCAGCAACCAACACTATTACGGTAAATGGTGAAGGAAAGATCGATCGAGCACCTGACACGGCAAAAATCTCATTTTCAGTTGAACAAGAATCAAAAGATGTGAAGACTGCACAGGAGGCAGTCAGTGCCAAGATTGATGCAATCACCAAGGCGCTCAAGACCGCGGGAGTTGAAGAAAAACACATCAAGACTGATGCATACAATTCATATCCACAATACAACTATCCAAATCAAGTGATGTGTATTACCGCACCATGTCCGCAGCCAGGAGTCCCAACAATCCGTGGATACCAGGTCAGTCATACTGTTACGGTAGCAGTGAAGGACCTCAATAATGTTGATAAAGTACTCGGTATTCTTGCTGATCAGAAAGTAAGCAACATCAGTGGTCCAAACTTTGGATTTGAAGATGACAAGGCTATCGCACGCGAAGCTCGTGATATGGCGATCGATGATGCAAAGAAAGAAGCGCAAAAGCTTGCGAAGAGTCTCGGCGTACACCTCGTAGGTATTGTTTCATTCTCTGAGGGCAACAACGGTGCGTATCCAGTCCCAATGTATGCTCGAGATAATGTCGCTGGTATATCTGCAAAAGTGGAGAGCGCTCCATCAGTGCCAGTAGGGCAGCAGACTATGCAGTCCAACGTGACTGTTGTGTACGAGATTCGTTAGGTTTCAACGGTTCCTCCTCGCAAAGCAATCACTACTGCCTGCGGAGTTCGCGACGCTCAACAAGTCCTCGGCTAGTAGTACTTGCTTTGCTCGTCGAACCTTTATTTCTTATAATTTGACTAAAAATCCGCCTCGGGGTATGATGTGCATATCAGCCCTCCGGGGCGGTTTTTAGTAAGAGCGAAATATATAATATCCATGTC
>CAYUDJ010000008.1:0-20829 GCA_964443635.1 uncultured Candidatus Saccharibacteria bacterium
CATAATGAAAAAATATCTCGCGTGTACTACCGCGGCTACCTTCCAAATATGCTTAGTGCTATACTTCTCGTACTCCTTGGTGGTACACTTGTACGTATCATCTATCGCGTATGCAAAAAGTTTTAAAAAAAATAATTAAAAAATTTGTAGTATCACTCGCATTTGTTCTATTGCTTGCGCCGCAGGCATTTGCCGCAGTCATTGCAGTTACTCCGAGCACTGCGTCGATCACACAAGGCTCGACCTTTAGTGTATCGGTTCGCGTCAATACGCAGGGACAAAATGTAAATGTTGCCGAGGCGGCGGTCACGTTCCCGAGCAACCTATTGCAGATAGTTAGTGTCTCTCCGGGGTCTACGTTCACTCTTCAGACACCAGGCTCTCCGAACAAGAGCGCCGGTCGCGCATTTTTCTCTGCAGGGGTACCGTCTGGGTACAATGGGGCATCAGGACTCTTGGGCAAGATCACGTTCAAAGCAATCGCACCAGGACAAGCAACGATTGCAGTCTCTGGAGGAAAGGCACTCCTTAATGATGGTAATGGCACCGATGCATTTAGTGGAGGATCGAGTAGTATCATCAGTATTACCATTCCACCTGACAAACCAACGGGTGAGACAGTCACACCACCCGTCACTCCTCCCGAAACCGTGACCGAAGAACCTATTATCACTGAACCTTTAACACCTATGACACCAGAAACACAACCAACCAATATCGTTACCACTATCACCATCACCACCCATGATTTGTTTGTGATCATTTGGATATTGATCGCTCTTGTTCTCATTCTTGGCGTGCTTTGTATCTACTTGTGGAGGAAAAAAGTTGCCCTTGAACAAGAGGTCAAAGATGTCGCACCCGCAAAAGTGAAACTCTCCGTCAAATCAGAGAAAGTGTAGGGGATAACCCTTACACACAGAGGGCATGTATTGTATACTGAATACGTCTACCTAGACGATTCATGCGACATTTACTCGTCAACATTTTTAGTGCGTCATTGATTGCGATACTACTCATTGCAACTCCATTTTCTGTCGCCTCTGCGGTTGCAGGGGTTCCAACAGTGATCAGCTATCAGGGGCGTCTCACTGATGCAAACGGCATACTGCTTGGTGGCACCAGTGGTACAAACTATTATTTCAAATTCTCTATTTGGGATAGTGCTGCTGTTGGTGGTGGTACACGATTGTGGCCAGCATCAGCTCCGGGCACTATCTCGCTCCCGGTGACTGAGGGTGTATTCAATGTAAATATCGGGGACACTGGTACTGGGTACCCTGATGCACTGACCTACAACTTCCAGGACAATGACACGGTCTATCTCCAGGTTGAAGTCTCGACCAATGGCTCAAGCTTTGAAACCCCCGGCCCCCGTCAGCGTATCACTTCAAGTGGCACTGCGATCAATGCAAAGACATTGGGCGGCAACCTCCCGTCATACTTTTTGGATGCGAACAATCTTACGAATTTCCAGACACCATTCAACACTGCACTTGCAGGGGTGACAGCAGATGCAGTCGCAGAGGGAACACTCAACAAATATTTCACCAGCACACTCTTTGATAGTAGTTTTGCGACAAAGACGAGTGACAACCTGACCGAAGGTGCTACAAATAAATACTTTACTGCAAGTAATTTCAATACATCATTTGCCACTAAGAGTACGACTGATCTCACCGAAGGTTCAAACCTCTACTACACCGATGTGCGTGCACGTGCAGCATTGTCGGCAACTGGTCCTATCACGTATGACAACATTACTGGTGTGATCGGTATTGGTATGGCAAGCAGTACGACCGATGGATCACTCACTGCGACTGATTGGAATACTTTCAATACAAAACAAAATGCAATCACGACTGGTACAAGTGCACAATACCTGCGAGGAGATTTGTCACTGGGTACATTCCCGACAGTGCTCTCCGCATTTACAAACGACCAAGGTTTTCTCACGAGCGTTTCAAATGGCGATATCCTTGCAGCCATTGGGTATACGCCATACGATGCAACGAATCCGGATGGGTATATTTCTGGCATTGTTTCTGGAGATATCACTACTGCGTTGGGCTATACTCCATACGACGATACAAATCCTGCGGGGTATATCACTGCTTCGTCTGCAGATAGTCTAACTAACAAGACAGGGGATATTTCTCAGTGGACCAATGATACCGGGTATCTTACCAGTGCTTCACTTTTTGGATATGTGCCAACTACTCGCACACTCACTATAAATGGTGTTGGGTATGATCTCACTACAGATCAGTCTTGGACGGTAGGGGATGTGTTTACAGGCGGATCATATAGTGATCCATCATGGATTACATCGCTTGATTGGTCAAAGATAGCAAGTCTGCCGAGTACGCTCTCTGGGTATGGCATTACAGATGCGGTGCCGGATACTCGCACTATCAATGGATATGCGCTTTCTTCTGATATTGCTCTTACTAAATCTGATCTCTCACTTGGAAATGTAGAGGATACTGCGCTCTCCACCTGGGTCGGTTCAACGAACATTACTACGCTCGGAACTATTGCGACAGGAGTATGGCAAGGCACCGCAATCGCAGACGGATATATCGCAAGTGCGAGTACGTGGAATGCAAAAGAAAATGCACTCACATTTTCAACAGGACTTACTCGTACTGGTGATACAATCACCAACAATCTTTCAACTGGCGTCAGTGGTGGGCAGAGTGTAATTGGTGGTACAGGAAGTGGAGAAAACCTGACACTTTCATCAACGAGTAATGCAACAAAAGGAAAAATTTTGTTTGGTACGAGTGCATATAATGAGGCGAATAATAGATTGGGTATAGGGACAACTTCTCCATCTGCTCCTATTCATACAGTGAGTGCGAGCGGTGCTGTTGCTGCAATCTTTCAAACAGGGGCATCGTCTGGTTTTAATATCAGAAGTTACGGCACGGGCTCATCGCAAGACACACTTATTTACCCTATAAGTTCAACTGCTGGTGCAGCTAATGATTTCATATTAGGTAATACCACGAATAATACGTGGCTCAATGCTGCAAGTGCTAGTAATGCTATTCTTCTTGGGCTTGCCACAAATATTAGAGCAACAATCGAACTCAATCGTATCAACTTCGGAACAAGTACTCTTATTAGTAGTGGTTCAGCTTACATTACACCGACATCACTACTTGAAGTGAAAACTAATGCTCTTGGTGTCACCCAAACCACCTCTTCAGGTCTCGCCCTCACCAATACCACTGCTGCAGCACTTGCCGCTCAACAAATCAGTCCAGCACTCCGCTTCTCAGGAAATGGTTGGAAAACAGCAGCAACAGCTGCAAGTCAGGCTGTAAATTTTAGAAATTATAATTTACCAGTTCAAGGAGTTAATAATCCTACTGGAATTTTAAAATGGGATTATTCAGTTAATGGTGGAGCATATGCTGATGTATTTACAATTACTCCTTCAAGTGGAAGAGTTACTGTTTTTAATAGTATCTTTGCAATGTCACTTGTTGGAGGTGCATCTGGTTCAATAGCAACCGAAGGTTCTCAAAATATCAACATATCTCCAAACAATACACCAGTACTTACCGCAGCAATTGGTGGAAATGTAGGTATTGGTCAAACGGTACCGACATCAAAACTTGATGTTACTACGAATTCTCTCGGCACCACCCAAACTACTTCCTCAGGTCTAGCCTTGGTTAACACCACCGCAGCAGCCGCAGGCGCTCAACAAATCTCACCAGCGCTTCGATGGAGTGCTAATGGATGGAAAACAAACGCAACTGCGGCATCTCAGGCGGTTGATTTTCGTTCATATGTTCTTCCTACTCAGGGTTCAACACAACCGACTGGAGAGCTTATATTTGAGTCTGCAATCAACAGTGGTTCATATCAGCGCTCAGTCAGTATTGTCGACCCTACAGCTGCAGCAGGTGGTGATTCATTCCGTGTCTATGGAAATGGAACACAAGGTACAATGCGTATATATGTTGGTCAGGCGAGCTCATTCAACCAACTAGGAATTGGAGTAACGGTTGGTGAATCGCGACTTGATGGTGTTTCAAATATCATATCTCTCGCAACCAATTCCTCCCCGCGACTTGCCGTATTTCCAACCACTGGTTTTGTCTCTATTGCAGCTAACGCAAACTCCGCATCATCAAGACTTGAAGTACGAACACTATCATTAGGGACTACTCAAACAACTGATAGTGGTCTCGCCCTCACCAATACCACTGCTGCAGCAGCAGGTGCTCAACAAATCTCACCAGCGCTTCGATGGAGTGCTAATGGATGGAAAACAAACGCAACTGCGGCATCTCAGGCGGTTGATTTTCGTTCATATGTTCTTCCTACTCAGGGTTCAACACAACCGACTGGAGAGCTTATATTTGAGTCTGCAATCAACAGTGGTTCATATCAGCGCTCAGTCAGTATTGTCGACCCTACAGCTGCAGCAGGTGGTGATTCATTCCGTGTCTATGGAAATGGAACACAAGGTACAATGCGTATATATGTTGGTCAGGCGAGCTCATTCAACCAACTAGGAATTGGAGTAACGGTTGGTGAATCGCGACTTGATGGTGTTTCAAATATCATATCTCTCGCAACCAATTCCTCCCCGCGACTTGCCGTATTTCCAACCACTGGTTTTGTCTCTATTGCAGCTAACGCAAACTCCGCATCATCAAGACTTGAAGTACGAACACTATCATTAGGGACTACTCAAACAACTGATAGTGGTCTCGCCCTCACCAATACCACTGCTGCAGCAGCAGGTGCTCAACAAATCTCACCAGCGCTTCGATGGACAGGGCAAGGATGGAAAACAAATGCGACCGCAGCATCCCAATCAGTTGATTTCCGAGCATTCGTGACACCAGTCCAAGGCACGGCAAATCCAACCGGTTATCTTGGTTTCGGTTCATCAATCAATAGTGGTGCATATAGCGATGGACAAATGGTGTTGACGAGCGCAGGGAATGTGGGTATTTCAAATACTGCTCCCGGATACTTGCTCCATGTGGGTTCATCATCAACAAGTTCTGGTACAACGGTGGCTCGTTTTGAAAATGCAGGAGGAACGTGTGATGTGACACCAAACCTTGTCTCTGGTGTTGTTTGTACGTCTGATGAACGATTCAAAGAAAATGTTGCAACGTATGAAGGTAGTCTCGATCAGGTGCTCGCACTCCGTCCGGTATCATATGCACTCATCAGTGACCCAACCCATGAAACACAAGTTGGATTTCTCGCACAAGAAATGGAGCAAGTGTTACCAGGACTTGTACGGACCGATGCACAAGGCAACAAAGCAGTACTCTATGCAGGGCTCACGCCGGTGCTCGTCGGTGCGATCAAGGATATGGATATCCGAGTCAAGGCACTTGAGCTTGGAACAACGACTGGTAATGGGTTTGGTGAATATGCAAGTCTGTTCTTCACTGATGTGATGGAAAAAGTTGAAGACGGTATTGCGTATGTTCGCAGCATGGTTGTTGGCACACTCAAGGTTGGTACCCCAGAAAAACGAACCGGTATTACACTCTATGATGAAGAAACAGGGGATCCATACTGCCTCTCTATTGCAAACGGACAGACCAAAACAGTAGAAGGGGAATGTGGTATCTACGAACCAGAACCAGATCCGCAACCTGAGGTACCATCCGATACTCCATCTGATACTGGTCCAGCACCTGAGACTACACCAAATCCTGAAGAAAATCCTCCAGTTATAGAGGAACCTTCTGTGCCCGAAGAAACACCAGCTCTATCACCAGAACCTGAAACACCACCAGAGCCAGATGTGCAGTCGGATCCACAACCTGAAGCTCCTGTAACTCCATAATATTTCTTTATTTCATGCTAAAATAAAGTATCTATGACACGTGCTTTTTCTTTATTTTCAAATCATAAGCGAACATTTTTCGCACTCGCATTCCTCAGCGCATTCTCTCTCACCATCGTCTACGCAGCTCCCCGTACTGAGTCCTATGCTCCCGGAGACACACTTGATCCAGAATGTGCTCCCGGAGAAGACTTCTGTTCTGTAGAGATACCGACTGGTGCTACTTCTCCTATTACTATAGAAAACACCACCTCACTCTTCTCAACTGGACTAACAGGTACAGGTGTGGGATCAGATGCGCAACATGCGATATTTTTAGGAGAAGATGCAGGTGGTGGTGCAACGGGGGCTTCGTTTTCAAATTTTATTGGGGTTAGTGCTGGTTTAAATGCTGCTATTGCTTACAATTCAAACTTCATCGGAGGTAATGCAGGTAATGGTGCGAGTGGTACATCCTACTCAAACTTTATCGGTGCTTCTACTGGAAGCTTTGCTAGTACTACGATAGCCGCAAACTTCATTGGATACTATGCCGGGTATGGTTCCTCTAATGCAGGTCGCTCAAACTTTTTTGGTCAATATACCGGTAAAAATACCAGTAATGCCTCATATTCGACACTTATTGGTTACAATGTCGGCAATGAAGAAAGTACTGGTATTCATATCGGCTCCAACAACATCATCATCGGTACCAACATCTCCCTCCCCAATGCAACAGCAAATGCAATCAATATCGGTGGTGTTCTCTTCGGCACTGGTACATACAGTACAACAATTGGTGACCCTTCCATCACCCCCGTCTCCGGAGGTCGCATCGGTATCGGTGTTGTCTCTCCTTCATACACTCTCCAAGTCGGAAACTCTGGTGTCTCTGGTATCGTCGCACGCTTTGAAAACTCTGCAGGTACCTGTGATATCAACCCAACATCTGCATCTCTCTCTTGTTCATCAGACGAAACACTCAAGAAAGACATCATTGCAGTTGATGATGACATGCTTGAAAAGATCCTCTCTCTCCAGCCTGTTACCTATCACTGGAAGAGTGAAGATGAATCATCAGATACGCATATTGGATTCATCGCACAACAAGTCGAAGAAGTATTTCCTGATCTAGTGACGACTGATCGACAGACTGGACTGAAGTCGTTGAACTATACTGGATTGATACCGTATACAGTGAAGGCGGTGCAGGAGATGGATGTACAGATGCAAACTATCGCTGATATCGATACACCAAATAGTTTGCGTGAAAGTTTAGTTGCATGGCTTGGTAGTGTGACCAACGGTATTGAAAACATTTTTAGTACCAAGATCACAACCAAAGAATTTTGTGTTCAGGACGATGCAGGGGAGACGTGTCTGACACGTACACAGATCAATGAACTGCTTGGTGGACAATCGAATGAAAATTCTAGTACTGATGAACCAGTACCTGATCCAATCGTTGAAACACCAGTAGATGATCAAACACTTCCTGAAGAATTTTCTCCAGAACCAGTAGTAGATGAGCCTGCTCCAGATACAACAACTCCTGCAGAGTAGTTGCTATCTTTGTAATCTAAGCTATAGTAGATCTGTTGTACCGCATGATCGCGCTCTCGCAAGAGGGTGAGGAAAGTCCGAACACACAACAGTTTAGTCTGTGCAGGTAGTGGGTAATACCCATCGTCCGCAAGGACCGAGGTGCGAACAGAAACGATCCTATTTAGTTAGGCTGAAACGGCTAAATCCTTACTCGTGTGCAAGACCGTGCCAGCGAAAGCTGGAGTGTCGCTTGAGGTGACTAGTAATAGTCATCCTAGATAAATGATCATCAAAACAAAATTCGGCTTACGAGTACAACAATATGAAAAAGCGCTCCTCCTGGGGCGCTTTTTCGCGATCGTATAGCACCACACACTTGACTTTTGTCTCGCTTTCGTATATACTCTTGTTGTGAGGTTATATTCCACAAGTTTTTAACAACACAAATGCCGCACAAAACCCCTGCAAAGGGGTTTTGTGTTTTTCAGAGGTATAGTGGTTGTCATTTCGCACTCAATTTGTATAATAAAAGGGTTCGTGATTTGCCATCGGCGGCTGCGCTCACATAGGCATTTGTGGTGGAGTTAGCACCCGCCGTTGCCAGATCGGGAAAAAAGAAACACTTCGGAAGAGGTGTTTTTTTGTTGACTTTTAGCTGAGAAAGCGTAGTCTGGGGGTAAATATATTTTTTCATCTTTAATACATATAGCCATGATTGATAAAAACATTTTGGAACCAATAAGTTTCGGCAAGTTTTCTATTAGGCCACTGGATGGTACACGGACGATAGTGAAAGGTGCCACAGCGTTTGCGCAGCCGACCGTCTTGATGGGGTCAGTAGCAACTGATGGTCTGGGAACAGATTTCGATGAGCTGGACCTTCCTGGATTACCAACTCCCGAGACAATCGTACAGCCGTACAAAATACTCCAGAGAACTATCATTCCACAAAATGCATTTGCCGCATTCAATTTGCCACTGAACGAACTATGTATAACGCAGGACCAGATCGTTGAATACGTGGACAAAAATCCTGACTGTATACCACGGTGCGAACTTGGGCGCCTTGTGTGTTTGTTTCATTGCAAGGGGGAATATCGTATGGCTTTTATACGTAAGCAGTATTTTGGTAATCTTATTGATCCGGAGATATTAAATTCGGAAGCTCATTGGTGGAACGAACATTTACTCTGGCACAGGATTCTTGCTCCAGTCATTAAGTGAAAATGAGTATGATTTCTTTACACGCAGGGTGATGCCTGCGTGTTTTTTTATTTCAAAAAACTTTTTTAATAAAAAATAATTCATAACAAAATATTTTTTTATTTTTCAAAAATATATTTCTAAATTTTTTTACAAAATAAAAAAGTTATCCACAGTTTTTTATAAAAAATAATTGCATGCATGCGTGATGCGCGAGATAATAATAATACATGTGGTGATAACGCGTTCAATCACAATCAGTGGTCGATCATCACAGGAGTTTATCAGATAGTCATTTCAAAAAATTTTATGGCAGCAAAAAAGAAAGCAGCAAAAAAGAAGGTTGCAAAGAAAGCAGTTAAGAAGACTGTAAAGAAAGCAGCAAAGAAAAAGGTTGCAAAAAAGAAGAAGAAGTAATTTCTCTTTCTACTCTTTCCACTTACACAAAAGCCTCCCTCGTGGGGGCTTTTGTGCTGTCTTTTTTAGTCTGGAAAAAAAGGGGCTTTTGTGCTAAAATCACTATCTTATGGCATTTTCATTCAACGCACTATTTGACGGCAATAAGCTTGGAAAATATAAAGCTATTGTTACCAAGATCAACGCACTCGAGGAGCGGATTGCGGCACTTTCTGATGAGCAATTTCCTCTAGAAACTGAAAGTCTCAAAAACCGTTACCAAGAAGGAGAATCTCTTGATGATTTACTCCCGTATGCATTTGCACTCACTCGAGAAGCATCAAAGCGAACACTGGGCAAGCGTCACTATGATGTGCAGCTCATCGGTGCGATGGCGTTGCATGACGGACGTATCGCTGAGATGCGTACCGGTGAAGGAAAGACACTTGTTGCAACTCTTGCGGTATACCTCAACGCACTTTCAGGTCGTGGTGTACATGTTGTCACCGTCAACGACTATCTCGCACGACGTGATGCGACATGGATGGGGGAGATCTATTCATTCCTCGGTCTTTCAATCGGTGTGATCAATGACCAGAACGCATCATTTGTCTATGATCCGACACACGAAGAGCTTGACCAAGAGCGTGATGAAGCAGGATCGTTCAAAGTGGTGAAGCAATTCCTCCGTCCGGTATTGCGCAAGGATGCGTATGCTGCTGACATCACTTATGGTACCAATAGTCAGTATGGCTTCGACTACTTGCGAGATAACCTTGTTGCTGACAAGAGTCAGATTGTGCAGCGCGAGCACGCATTTGCTGTCGTGGACGAGGTGGACTCGATATTGATCGATGAAAGCCGTACCCCGCTCATCATTTCCTCAGCAGTAGCAGAGTCAGAAGACCTCTACAAGACCGTCTCAAAGATCTCAGCTCAGCTCGAAATGGGGACAGACTATACGGTGGATGAAAAGCTCCGTGCAATCCAGCTCACTGACGACGGTATTACCAAAGCAGAAAAGTTGCTCGGTATTACTGATATGTATACCGAAAAAGGGATCAAATATGTTCATTATCTCGAAAATGCCATTCGTGCCCGTGCGCTCTATATAAAGGACAAGGAATATGTCATCAAAGATGGCGAGGTCATCATTGTTGACCCATTTACCGGCCGTATGCAGCCAGGCCGTCGCTGGAGTGAAGGCTTGCACCAGGCGATTGAAGCAAAGGAAGGCGTGAAGATTGCGCAGGAGACTCGTTCAGTCGCATCTATTACCTATCAGCACTATTTCAAGTTCTACGAAAAGCTCTCAGGTATGACAGGAACGGGCAAGACCAGTGAAGAGGAATTTATGAAGGTGTATGGTCTTCCTGTCGTTACCATCCCAACTCATCGAGGAAGTAGTCGTCTTGATCATAAAGATCTTATTTTCATGTCTGAAAATGGCAAGTTCCAAGCCATAGCAAAAAAGGTCAAAGAGCTCAATCAAAAGGGTCAGCCGGTACTCATCGGTACAGTATCTATTGATAAGAACGAACTTTTATCCGCGTATCTCCAAAAGGAGGGTATTCCGCACCAGATGCTCAATGCCAAAAACCATGAATCAGAAGGATCCATCATTGCCCAAGCTGGGAAAAAGGGCGGTGTAGTCATCGCTACCAACATGGCAGGTCGTGGCGTCGACATTATTCTCGGAGGCAACCCTTCAACACCTGAGGAACAGGAAGAGGTCAAATCACTCGGTGGTCTCTATGTTATTGGTACGGAGCGTCATGAAGCACGCCGCATCGACAACCAGCTCCGTGGACGATCAGGCCGACAGGGAGATCCAGGTGAGACGCAGTTTTATGTGTCCCTTGAGGATGATCTCATGCGTATCTTTGGTTCAGAGCGCATCAAAAGTATGATGGGCAAGCTTGGTATGGACGAAGATCAGCCTATTGAAAGCGGTTTCGTCTCTCGTGCTCTTGAATCAGCTCAGAAAAAGATTGAAGGATTCCATTTTGACGCTCGAAAGCAGACTTTGGAATACGATACCGTCCTTGCATACCAACGTGGCATCATTTATCGCCGCCGTCGTGCGATGGTGGAAGGGGATAAGGGTCATATCATCAGTACATTCTACTCATTTGGTGACGGTACACTCGAGGATATTGCAAAAGAAAAAATCGAGCTCATTGGGGAAGATACCTTCTGGGAGCAGGTTCGCCGTATCATTCTCTATACTACCGATACATTGTGGGTTGAGCATATAGATACCATGGAGCATATGCGCCAAGCTGTAGGACTTCGGGCGTATGGGCAGCGAGAACCCCTTGTAGAGTACAAAAAGGAGGCAACAATACTCTTCCGAGAGATGGAAACTCGTCTCAGAGAGCAGGTCGTTGGCATGGTCTCAACCATTTCCGACCCTTCTCGTACCAAGTAGTCAAAACTCCTTTGTAGGGAGTGTTTATAGGACAATTTTCTTGCCAAAGAGTCAACAGTCATGGTCTAAAATACCCTTATTTTATAAGGGTATTTTACGTTTGACACAACTATTTTCCATGGTCTAACTATTGACATTTATTTCGCGTTGTGCTATCATATTGACATATCCATTAGGTTTTATACCCTAATGGAATTTTCCATCTCTGGGTAAAACCGTAGATGAAAAGCGAATAATCCTGCCCATGACGTTCCTCCGGAGCATAACCGGAACCTATGAAACATACACAAAATCTTATACGATCGTTTATCATCGTTCCGCTCGTTGCGACCACGCTTTCGATGAATGCCTTTACGGTATCCATCAATCAGGCGATAACCCCGCTGGTGGCTCAAACCGAACAGGAACACTTGCAACAACAAGAACGAGAACAGAAAGCTGCCAAGATCGACGGCTACTATGCTAAATACAATCTTCCTCTTGAGGGACACGGTATGCAGATGGTACTCGCCGCTGAGGCACATGATCTTGACTGGAGACTTCTCCCTGCGATCGCGATGCGTGAATCAACAGGGTGTAAGAACACTATTCCTGGTAACTACAACTGTTTCGGTTGGGGAAGCGGGAAAATCAAGTTCAAAAGCTATGACGAAGCCATTGAGGCTATCGCATCCCACTTGGGAGGTGATAACCCACGTACCGCCCACTATTATGGTGGAAAGGATACCAAGGGCATCTTGAAGACATATAACTCGGTTATCCCGGCTTATACAAACGAGATCTTTTCGATCATGAATAAGATTGAAGCGATTGTTGTCTAATCTATTCATCAAAAAACCCTTCCTAAATTTAGGAAGGGTTTTTTGCATTAAAAAAAAGCGGCCCGATGTTTTAACATCGGGCCAGCATGAAGAAGTGTTTTTAAATTAGGAATGATGAAAAAGGGAATAGACGCTACCACCCATGATGTCCCAGGCGTGCTTGCCGAGCTTATAGAACTCTTCACGGGCATGTTTAGTTGCCTCGATCTCTTCTTTTTTGGAAAGTTGGGGTGTTGGCAATATGTCTGGTTCAGTGACATGGCAAAGGTGGGCAAGTTGGCATTTCGTGAAGAAATCATGAAACTTTTTAAATGTGGCGTCTTCTGGGAATTCAGATCTATTGCCATCAAATGCGCCTTGTATATAAAACTCGTGACCTTTCTCATGGTTTTTTAACTGGACTATTAAATTATCAACGATAAACAATAGTGTCTGGTAAGCCATGGATAGTCTATTCCTTTCTCCTTTTTTAAAAAACTCCAATCCTTGTTCAAAAAAAACATCTGTTTTATTCATAGAATGTAGTATTAGTTCGATGCTAAGTATACGACTATCGTGCCATAAGTCAAATTTAGGCCAGAATCTTGAGTTCATCGATCAATATACTCTTTCGGTCATTGCGGTCTGCCACAGAGCATTTCATGGCTGCTACGGCACCTTCTACGAGCAGTGGGCCAAGTGTTTTGAACGATTCCGGGAATACTACCGCCTCGGCTATACCTGTTTTGTCCTGGATGGTGAGGAAGGCCATTTTCTTGTTGCTGCCTTTGGTTATGATGACTTTAACGGTATCTATGTGAGCAACGAGAAGCTTCTTGTCAGGCTTATCCCATTTCTTTTTGAAGCCTTGTTCTGGAGCTTTGTCTTTCATAAGGGACGCAATTGTGTTGCCGCTTTTGCTGATCTGCTCCTGATACTGGTCGAGTGGATGACCGGAAATATAGAGACCAAGCAATTCCTTTTCCCACAGCAACTTTGTTGCCATTTCTGCTGCTGGCGTCGGTACGAGTGCAAGAGTACTGGTTGGTTTGCTATCCATACCGTCAAAGAGAGATATAAGAGATGCGTGGTCAGTACGAGTTGTCTCCTTGTGAAAGGCGAGCATTGGCTCGATGTTGACGTAGAGCAAACCTCGTTCACCAAATGCATCAAGTGCCCCACACATGACGAGTGCTTCGACTGATTTTTTATTCAAATTTTTGTGTTGGACTCGCTCGAGGAATTCTTCGATACTTTGATACGGTCCGCCGCGCTTGCGCTCAGCGATGATTGCCTTGCCGATCTCTTCGCCAAAGTTTTTGATACTGTTGAGTCCGAAACGGATCTTGTTTGTCACCGTGCCGTTTTCGACAACAACGGTGAAATCAGAGAAGGATTCGTTGATATCAGGTGGCAGAATATCAAATCCCATGCGACGGGCTTCAGTGATGTATTCACTACATGTCTCGATATCACCGGCTTCTGCAGTCATACAAGCCGTCATGTACTCGGCAGGGTAGTTGGCCTTTAGATACGCTGTTTTGTACGCCACCATGCCGTAGCTTGCCGCGTGTGCCTTGTTGAATCCATATGCCTGGAATGGTTCGAAGAGTTTCCAGAGCGTATCAGCAAATTCTTGTGTCTGGCCGTTGGCAACAATACCTTTTTGCAGCTTTTCTTTCTGGGCCGCCATTTCAGCCGGGATCTTTTTACCAACTGCTTTACGGAATTTGTCAGCCTCAAGCCAGTCATAGCCTGCAAGTTCGATCGAGCTGAATAGGAGGTCGTCCTGGTAGACGATCAATCCGTATGATTCCTTGAGATAGTTCTCCATACGTGGATCGAGATAAGAAATAAGTTTTGGATTGTTTTTGCGTCTGATGTACTCTGGAATCACCTCCATCGGTCCTGGACGATAGAGTGCAACCATGGCCATGAGGTCTTCAACCTTGGTCGGCTTCAGGTCTTTGAGGTACTGGGTCATACCATCTCCTGCCATTTGAAATACGCCGACTGTCTCACCACGGGAGAGCATGGCAAATACCTTTGCGTCATCAAGGGGAACAGTATCGATATCGATTTTTATTCCACGAATTTTCTCAATGCGTTCAATTGCACCAGAAATAAACTGGAGGTTACGGATTCCAAGCATGTCGAACTTCGGCAGGTTCACAACACCATCTCGTCCACCAGAGAACATGTCGTACTGAGTAATAATTTTACTTTCTCCTTTTGGGTCGTATTGGATGGGGGTGTATTCGGTGATGTCCGGAGTCGGAGAAATGATCACACCTGCAGCATGCACGGAAATGTGTCTCACGTTTCCTTCGATCTTTTTTGCCATGTCGATGATTTCTTTGGTGGATCGATCATTGTCATAGAGCTCTTGGAGTTCTGGAACCATTGCGAGGGCGGATTCAATGGTCATTGGAAATCCTTGACTTCCCATCGGAATGAGTTTTGATATTTTGTCGCCGACGTTATATGGATAGCCAAGTGCGCGTGCGACATCGCGAACTGATCCACGTGCTGCCATCGTTCCAAAGGTACAGATCTGTGCGACTGCTGCCATGCCATATTTCTCGCGCACATACATGATGAGATCGTCGCGGCGGTTGTCGGCAATGTCGAGATCGATATCAGGAATACCGGGACGCAATGGGTTGAGGAATCGTTCAAACGGTAGTTTGTATTTGATCGGATCAACGGTGGTGATCCCAGTCATATACGAAACGAGAGAGCCTGCAGCGGAACCTCGAGTGTTGGTGTAAATTCCCATGTTGCGTGCTGCCTTCACGAGGTCTGCCTCAACGAGGAAGTATGAGGAAAACCCTTTGTTTTTGATGATATCAAGCTCAAAGTTGATACGTGTGGTGACTTCTTCTGTCTCGACATAATTCATTGCAGCTATTCCTTCGTAGACTGCTTTTTTCAATTCGTCATCATAGTTTGATCCATCAGGAATAGGGTAGTGAGGAAATTTCCATGGGGCAAATTCGATATCTATATCTACTGTTTCCGCGAGTTTGAGTGTGTTTTCGATGGCACCTGGTACGTCTTTAAATATTTCTTTCGCTTCATCAGGTCCAATGAATGAGTAGTTGCCGGCCTTCATTGATATCTTACTATTGCCGACTTCGGTACCAGTGTTGATTGCCACGAGTGTGTCATGAGCCTCTGAGTCATCCACATTGAGATAGTGCGAGTCCCATGTTGCCACCAGTGGGAGGTCAACTTCTTGAGCGAGTGAGACAATGTCAGGGATCAATGGAATGTACCAATCAATTTCTTTGTGATACATGACCTCCACATATACATGTTCTTTTCCAAATATGTCGATATAGGTCTCGAGTAGTTTTTTTGCCTCTGCTCGATTACCATTTTTCATATGAGTGATGAAGCGACTGCCAGGGCATCCGGACAGACAAATGATGCCGTCGCTGTGTTCTCGCAACAAATCCATATCCATGCGTGGCTTGTAGTAGTAGCCTTCGAGGTTTGCCTTGGATACCATTTTCATGAGGTTCTTGTAGCCGGCATTATTTTTTGCGAGGAGGGTGAGGTGGTATCGCTTTGAGTCGATTCCGGGTTCCTTGTCAAAACGGGTTCGTTCAGCGATGTAGGCCTCCACTCCGATGATTGGTTTGATCTCGTGTTTCTTGCAGGTGTTGTAGAACTCGATAGCCCCATACATGCTGCCGTGATCGGTGAGCGCGAGTGCGGGCATGTCGAATTCCTTTGCTTTTTTCACTAAATCTGGGATCTTTGACAAACCGTCCAGGAGGGAATAGTGAGAGTGGGTGTGGAGATGGACGAAAGACATGGGAGGATTATACCAGTACGAATGAAGACTGACACCCACTTGACACTATAGATAAAAGGAGTAGGATAGACACCAGAAAGCTCGACAAAAAATATGAGAAATACCCTTTGTGGTGTAGTAAAAAATTCGAAGAATCCCCTTGCATAGGCGTCTGCACGTTGTCGAAAGATAACATAAGGCATAGAAAGCCAGCCAAGGTAAACTGCATAGCCCTACTACCAATCCTCCTTTTTGTGTACCTTTCAACGATCTACTGATCAACTGTCGGAGTTCACAACACTACTTAACGTAACCCAATACTTGAAAAAGCATTAAAGTTGTGAACAAAATTGTACAACAGTACATTTTCCGAAATTACAGTAATCTGCTCCCAATAAACTAGCAGAAGACCCCTAGATCAAAACATTAAAAACCCCTATCTTTTATGGTAGGGGTTTTATTATTTTTGGTATAGTAGGATGGTGAAAAAGCAATGGATTATTGGTATCGACGAAGTTGGCAGAGGGCCATTGGCAGGTCCCGTTACTATCTGTGCCGTTGCTATACCTGGCCCTCTCTACAAGAAATTGAAATGGAATGGTCTTACTGATTCCAAGCAGATGACGGCACTCGCTCGAGAGAGATGGTATGTCCATGCACTCGAGTTACAGAAAAAAGAAACAATACGGTTTGCGCTTTCTTCACGCAGTGCAAACGCTATTGACCAACAAGGTATTGCTGTATGCATCAGGTCATGTATTGAAAGTGTACTCAAAAGGCTCGAGCTCGATCCAAAGCACTGTCGGGTATTGTTGGATGGGGGATTGAAGGCACCGGCTCAGTATCTCTCACAAGAAACAATCATACGAGGGGACTCGAAAGAAAAAGCAATCTCGCTTGCATCGGTCATTGCTAAGGTATCCAGGGATAGGGTGATGAATCGCTACCACAAACAGTATCCTCTCTATGTTTGGGATACCAACAAAGGGTATGGTACAAAAGCTCACCGAAACGCGATAAAAGCCCATAAAACAACGCCTTTACACCGTATATCCTTCCTCTGCCGCATACTTGACAAATAGACATAAAACTGCTATTATATGTAAGGATTCTAAAAACAAATTTTCTTTACTAAAAAAATAAAACAATGAAAAAGTTATCTATTATTGTAGCTACGGCTATGTTGGCTGCTTCTTTTTTCTCTTGCAATCCTATGAGAAATGTTGGTACAGCCATTAGAAAGTTAGCCCCCGCTGATAAGTACACCAATCAACTGGTATCTATATGGACCAGACCGGTAGGAATAGATTCAGCAAAAGAATTAAAAGCAAACAAGACATACACCATAGAAGGCTATAAACCAAATGGAGATGTTGTGCTTGTTGATGTCAAATCAGACATTTTGAAAGAAGTTTTGAAACTTCCATGGGGTAAGTATTCAGTTAAAACGGTTGGAGATCTTATCGATGGATTTGGCTTCACTTGCAATTTTCTTGGTAGAAAAGGTTCCATACTTACAAAAAATGAAATGGAAGCTAAGTACGACATGAACGATAAAAATCAGGTAGCCACTTTGAAACGTGATAAAAATACTGAGAAGTATGAATTGCGTAGCTTCCTGCCTGTTAATGTGAAAGGAAGAATCACAGAAGAAGATGGCGGATTAAAAATTGTTATGCAAACTAATACCTCGACCGCAAGTAATACTGTCCAAACAATTAATGCCGTTCCTGTTGTTACGTCAGACACGGTCAGTAATAAAACAGTACAAGAGCTCATCAATGAAGCTCTGAAAAAGAAACAACAGTAGTAGCAATACTTTTTTCATGTATTGCGAAAGCCCTCTATACTAAATAGAGGGCTTTTATTATTTATGAGATGAAAAAGATGAGGACAATCAGGCCGATGAATATGCGATACCATCCAAATACTGCAAGTGGTTTTTTTGTTAAGAGTCGCATAAAGAATCTGATAGAAAGTAGTGCGGTGATGAATGCAACTACTGTACCCAGAGCGATGAACCCCCACTGGCTACTGGTAATACCAGCCACATGTCTGATCTCCACAACACCGGCGCCGAGGATTGTAGGAATAGCGAGGAGAAATGAGAACGGCACGATAACATTGCGTGGGATGCGCAGCAGTGTGCCACCAATGAGTGTTGCACCTGCACGAGAAATGCCGGGGATGAAACTGAATATCTGCATGAGTCCGATATAAAATGCTTGCTTGTATGAAATAGTTGTTACTGAATCAGCGGTATCTGTTGGTTTAATGAAGAGCAGTGCTACACCTCCTAGAATGAGCGCAAGTGCCATGATGACTGTATTGCCAAGCAGAGGCTTGATGACAGGATAGAGCAAAAGCCCCGCAATACCGGTCGGAATGAATCCTATGATTACTTTTGGGATGAGGGTTCGATTTTTCCAGACCGTGCCCCAGAAATACCAGACAGCTGCAAGGATTGCGCCGCTCTGTATGCAGATAGAGAATGCCTCTAGATACATACCATCAGGGATCCCAAGTGTATGTCCGACAAGGAGCAAATGTGCGGTCGATGATACAGGAATGAATTCGGTCAACCCTTCGACAATGCCGAGAATCAATGTATGAAGTAGCATAGTAGGGAGAGTATACTACTTCTTGCTATACTGTGCCTACATGCATATTGACGCGCTTTCCACCCACCTTATCTATCTCCTCACCTTCTTTATTCTGCTCGGTGAATCAGGGGTATTCTTTTTATTCTTCTTGCCAGGAGACAGCCTGCTCTTTGCGCTCGGATTGCTCGCCAACCAAGGTACGATATCCCTCTGGTATATTATTCCGCTATTGATCGTTGCGGCGATTGCAGGCAACATGCTCGGGTATTGGATGGGAACCAAGATGCGCCAAGGGTTGCTCATGGGCAAAAAGTATCTTCCCAAAGTAAAACCTGAACACATGGAACGGGCGGAGCGTTTTTATACAAAGTATGGTATCTATGCAGTATTCTTTGCACGATTTGTACCAGTTGTCCGGACTATTGTGCCGTTCTTTGCAGGAGTTGTTGCGATGCGGAAACGAGTGTTTTCACTCTGGAGTGTTGTCGGAGGTATCGTATGGATCTCAGTAGTGATTACGGTAGGGTTCTTTTTTGGAAAACAGTTTAACTTTGATCATATTGCACAGCTCGGTGTTGGAGTGATCCTTGTTGCAGTTGTTGCGACACCGGTATTTCTCAAACTCTTGAAACGTTTTGCTTAGTCAAAGATACTAATAAGGTATCCGTCGATATCTCGCTGGTCAGTGTCATAGAGGTAGTCGTTATCGGTATGAAGTTTGGTTGCAAGGTCGATGCCGACATAGCGCCAGTGCCACGGTTCGTAGATATAGTATTTGTTGTTCTTTGGATATGAAAGGACAAAACCGTAACGGTATGCGTTTTCACTGAGCCATTTGAACTCTGGTGTTTTATCAAAACTACTGGAGAGATCGCCAGTCTTTATAGTTGTAAAGTCGACGGTTGTACCGAGTTGGTGCTCGGAGTATCCTTGGTCAGCAGAAAAGCGGTTCGCTGCACTGGTGCCATAGGTGACCTTGTATGCAGCCTTGAGCGATGCTTGTGTTCCAAATGAGCGATATGCGGATGTAATCAAGAGACCGAGTTCTTCATCGTTTGCATCATCGAGCATTTCTTTCATATGAGGCCAGACTTCTGCATGGAGTTGCAGTTTTCTATTTTTGCCGCTGATATATTGCGCAGGAATGTCTGCCAGTGCAGAGGGAATATAATGCTCATTCAAAAAATACACTTTGGAATATTTTTTCAATAATTCTGGATCAAGTTTACTCAATTTTTCAAAGGTATCGACGGCTCCATGAAGTTTGATGGTCTCACGTTGGTACTCAGCTATCTTTTGCTCCTGTGCCTGGAGCGCTTCGGTGAGTTGCTCCTTGTCATGGATTGTTGTTGCGAGATCTTCGTTTGTTGTGTCGAGTTGTTGCTGGAGAGCTGTACGAGTTGCGATGTATTCAGCTTTTGTCTGCGCAAGCGCCTTGCGAAGGGTGATGTAGCGGTAGGTACCGTATCCGAGCGCTGCAAGGAGAAGGATACCCAGCACCCAGATGACTACTTTTGATGAGTGTTCCTTCATATAGGGCGATTGTAACACAAGTATGCAAAAAGCCTCCTTGCGGAGGCCGTATGCAGAAGGTGCCCAGAAACTTTCATAGAGGGTGAGAACTTGTCTTGATATGCATGACAACAGCCGTGAAGCGATTGCCCTCGCTATCTCCTCAAGCCTTCCAGCAAGCGAGTAATAAAGGCAGTACCTTACATATACCGTACCATCTGCAGGCCATAATAGATACTATCTATTATGGGGTTGTGTGTTCAAAGTAAATAGCGTATAGTCAACGCCTAATTATCGAATTAGGAATTATCAGTACTATAGAGACTAATACTATGAACCCAGACGAAACAACAACCCCAACAGCTCCAATCATTGAAGAAGAAGTTGTAAAAACTCCTACAGAAGGCGAAGTTGAAACACCTTCTACTGAAGAAGTTGTAGAAGACGCACCAGCTGTATAATCATTTACTGATTACATAAAAAAGACCCCGTGTTGGGGTCTTTTTTATTTTGATTTTTTCTTGGCGAGCATTACTTTCTTTGTCGCGAGACGCTTTGCCGTCTTGTGCGAGCCTTTCGATTTTACTTTCGGACCAAGACTTGTACTTCGTTTTGCCATGGCAAGACTATACCATATGAAGAGGATATGTGCCACCATCTGCATTGACTTTGTCAACGCAGGACGATACAGTGCTCGAGGTATCTCTATTGTTCACTAAAAA
>CAYUDJ010000009.1:0-19895 GCA_964443635.1 uncultured Candidatus Saccharibacteria bacterium
AATGCGAGGATTTAGAAAATAGTTCGTACGCAATCCGCTTTCCATTTTCAGGAATCACTTCATCAATCACAAAAGTCCCATCTGTATCAAGGTGGGCTTTTGTTATTTTTACTCGAACGTTTTCAGAGGTATCCACCTCCGCGTTGCTTCGGCGTGACGAGTAAAAATACAATCCCGGCCAGCCGTCGTATGCGCGATACTTGCGATCGAGTTCTGTTGCGTCATCTGATAATGAAACAAGTCCGTCTTCTTTTTTGATCTTGCTAGAGTGTGTTGCAAGTGTGTCGTCTTGCTCGATAGGGAGAATTGAACCTTTGAAAATATCAGTGATAGTCGGTACGAGAAGTCGCAGTGCCTCGGCATTGAGTTTGTCGCGCAGTGTGTGCGTCGTGTCGTCAGGTGCGATATCTATTTCGCTCTTTATAAAGATTGGTCCAGTGTCGAGCTTGTAGCGCATTTGTTGTATTGCAATGCCAGTTGTTGTGTCGCCGTTGAGGATCGCACTTTCGACTGGAGTTGCACCGCGGTACTTTGGAAGGAGGGAATAGTGTACATTGATCGTGCCATATTTCGGGAGATTGATGACGCGCTCAGGCATGATCTGTCCGTATGCAACTACTACAAATAAATCCCATGGTGTCTTCGAAAGTTCTGCAAAAAATGCATCATCGAGTTTTTCGGGTTGCAACACTAGAACGTTGTGTTTCTCTGCCCATACTTTTGGCTCAGGTGCAGTCATGAGCATACCGCGCCCTGCTGGGCGATCAGGATTGGTGATGACGAGGGATGGTGTAAATCCTCCTGCAGCAAGGGTATCCAAGAAATCGACGGTGAATGGGGGAGTGCCAAAAAAAGCTATATTCATAGTATTTGTATGTTATTTCTGTGGAGGTATGTCCTCAACATCCTTTGCTTTATCAATAAAGAGTACGCCGTTTAGGTGATCGATCTCATGTTGAAATATCTGCGCAAGGAGTCCACGTCCATTGGTGACGAATTCATTGCCGGCTTCATTGTACGCACGGATGGTTGCGCTGGTGGAGCGCTTCACGACACCGTATTTCCAGCGAACTGATAGACATCCTTCAGAAAGCATTTCCTTGGTTTTGCCAATACGAACAAACTCAGGATTGATGAATACCATATCACTATCAAACTTTGTTGAGCCCTTTTGTGCAACAACGAAGATGCGCAAGGATACGCCAATCTGTGGGGCAGCAATAGCGACACCGTCGTCTTCTGCGGCGAGTGCATTTTTCATATCAGTGATGATAGTAGCGAGCTCATCACTGCCGAACATTTCTTTGGACACTGGGGCAGCTGTTGCGCGGAGCACAGGGTCGGGGGTTTGAACGATCGTAGACATGGTGTTATTTCAAATGCTTGAGATATTCCTGTAGTTGGGTCAGTGGCACGGTTTCTTGGGAACGTGTTTCCATATTGCGGACGATGACAGACTTTTCCATTGCTTCCTTTTGACCAAAGATGATCGCAAATGGTGCACCACTTTTCTCGGCGACTGCGAGCTGGGCTGAGAGTGAATCTTTTGATAGTGCTTGGATCATCGGCACATGTGCCTTGCGCAATATTTCAATCACATTGAGACTCTTGAGCTTTGCTTCAAGTCCGATCTGGATAAAGTAGACCTTTGGTTTTTTCATAATACGAGGAGTCAGATCTTTGAACCATGCTGTCTCAACTACACGATCTACCCCAATACCCACACCGATTGCAGGAGCGTCTTTTTTGCTGCCGAGTTGGCGAGCGAGGAGGTCGTAGCGTCCACCGGCTGCGATAGTGAGCGGTTCACTGCCATCCTCAGGAGTTGGTTCAACGATTTCAAATACAGTACGAGTGTAGTATGAAAGGCCTCGTACGAGGTTTTTGTTGATTTGGTAATCAATACCCATTTCATCGAGCGCCTCGAGGACTTCTTTGAAGTGTTTTTTTGCAGCACTGCCGAGGTGGGCCATGATGTCAGGCGCGTGTTCATTGACAGCGATAGTTGCAGGTTCTTTTGAATCAAGAATACGAAGAGGGTTGGTCTTGAGTCGTTCGCGATCAAGAGAGGAAAGTTCTTCAATATGTTTCTTGTAGTAGGTTGTCAGTTCTTTGACATATGCTGCACGATCTTCTTTGTCGCCCATAGAGTTGATCTGTACCACGAGACCTTTGGCACCTGCTTCTTCAAGAATAGTGATCGTTGCCTTGATCAACAATGCGTCAAGGATACTTTTTTCACTACCGATTGATTCGAGTCCGAACTGGTGGAGCTGACGATAGCGTCCACGCTGTGGTTTATCATGACGGAAAAATGGTCCGTAATAATACAGCAGAAGTGGTTGTGGCAGATTGTGCATGCCGTGTTCGAGGTATGCACGCATCACGCCTGCAGTACCTTCTGGGCGCATAGCAAGCTGATCACCACCTTTTGTCTTGAGTGAATACATTTCCTTGTCGATGACATCGGTGCCTTCACCGATACTGGTTGTGAAGGTGTGCTCGTGTTCGAGGATTGGTGTTTCGATCGGAGTGAAGCCATAGTAGACCGCGACTTCTTGCGCCTTTTCAAAGAAACCTTGGAATTTGTAGTAGTTTTCCCCGATGATGTCGCGCATCCCTTTGGGACTTGAGAGTTCAGATGGTTTTTTCGGATTGCTGTTATTGTTGGGTGTCATAGGTTTCGTGTGCTGGCAAATAAGAAATATTGGTCAACGGCAAGAGTCGCAGGAGTGCACGTCCTCGGATGTTTTCTTTTGGCAAGAGTCCCCACTCACGGGAGTCATAGCTGCCGGAGCGGTTGTCTCCCATGACGAAATATTTTCCTTCCGGAATGGTTTTGCCGGTCAGGTCGTCCTTCTGTGTATGAGTGATATAGGGTTCATCGAGTATAAAACCATCCGGATGAGCAGCATTCACGATAGTGATCACGCCATCATGTATGTTCACTATTTCTCCAGGGAGACCGATGACACGTTTGACATAGTATTTGGTCGGCTCTGGAGGGGATTTGAACACGATGACATCACCGCGCTCTGGCGGATGAATACGATAGGTCACTTCATCAATCATGAGGTAGTCCTTGTTTTGGATGTTCGGATCCATTGACATGCCACTGACGATGAACGGGCGGATGATAAATGCCTGGATGAGCGCGGCAAGTCCAATCGCACCGGCGATGTAGAGTACGTTCTCAAAAAATACTGCGATTCGCGACCGTTGTTTGGTTACGGGGACGTTGTCATTGTGTTCCATATTGTGCCAAGTATAGTCGATTTTTCATCTTGCCACAATGCAACAAATTCGTTACAGTGCATGAATGATACTCGTCATAGGACTGGGAAATATTGGAACGAAATATAGCGGCAACCGCCACAATGTCGGATGGATGGTACTCGATGCATTTGCGGAAAAAGAATCAATGAATTTTGTTTCAAAATCTGCCTTTCATGCTGACATTGCACAAGCAGGGGAATTACTTCTCGCAAAACCTGACACCTTTATGAATAAAAGCGGCAAGGCGGTTGCAAAACTCGTGAAGCAATATCCGGATGCAGTAGTCGCAGTGGTCTATGATGATATCGATATCAACCTTGGTGAGATCAA
Source organism: uncultured Candidatus Saccharibacteria bacterium (assembly GCA_964443635.1). GTDB lineage: Bacteria > Patescibacteriota > Minisyncoccia > Phycocordibacterales > UBA9973 > UBA4124. The sequence continues at coordinate 3,607 of CAYUDJ010000009.1, forward strand.
GTGCTCGTTTGCTCGCGGGGCAGGAGGTCACAATGGTGTGCAGTCGGTCATCGATCATCTCGGACACAAGGACTTCTTCCGTATCCGTATCGGCGTACGGCCGGTTCATGAAGAACTCATGGCACGCATCGCACCTCCTGATGGTTTTGAAAAATTCCTTCTTTCAGACTTTGCACCATTTGAATCCGATCTGAAAAAACAGGGAATACAAAAGGCTGTTGCGATCATCGAATCTTTGCCCAACAAGACAATTGAGGAAGTGATGAATCAGTGGAATCAGTAAATAAAAATATCGCCCGCTGTTTAGCGGGCGATAGGGGTTACTTCAGTTTTTTTTTAATTGTTAACTAGCCTTTTTGTACTCATTACTCATTTTTCGTAAATTAATCAGCCCATAGCGCATACGACCAAGTGCTGTATTGATACTGCATTTGGTAAGATAGGCAATTTCCTTGAAGCTCATGTCAGCGTAATGACGCATGATGATCACTTCTCGTTGATCGTACGGAAGTTTATCAAGGAAGTACTGTACTCGTTCCGCACTTTCCTTTTTCGCTATATGAACATCAACGCCCTGTTCGGACATGTTTAGCATTTCAAAAATGTCGTAGTCGTCACTGGTCTTGATCGGTGGACTATTTTTTACTTTTCTAAAATGATCAACACACATGTTGTGGGCGATCCGTAATGCCCAAGGCAAGAACTTGTCGTTCTCTTTGTAACGTTTTTTCTGAAATGATTCGATAATCCGTATACATAGATCCTGGAACATATCGTCAGCGGTATGCGAATCTTTTACGAGTAAATAAATCGAAGTGAAAATCCTGTCCTTGTGACGGGTCACGAGCACGGACAGTGCTTGTGTGTTGTTTCCGTCGTTGAACAATCCAATGAGTTGTGCATCAGTGAGGTTGGTTAGGTTCATGATGAGTGGTTTAATGAGTTTTAAATGAGGTTTCGTGGTGATATTTCCGGTGAATATATCAGAAAAAAGGGTATTTGAAAACAGGGTATAGGCGTGATAGCATTATAAACAGATAGATGTATTGATCTATCTGTTTGTTTCAGGCATCTTCCGTTTCTACGGCAGATGCTATTTTTTTTGGAATCCGTTTAAGTAGTAAATAATCTTTACAATTATTTTATCTCTCCTCGGTATAGTACACTCACCATACTATGACCCAGTCCGAGGCACTCACTATTTTAAAAACCGGCGCAAATGTCTTTTTGACAGGGGAGCCAGGTAGTGGCAAGACGCATACTATTAATGAGTATGTGCAGTATTTGCATGCGCATGGTATCGATCCAGCAATCACTGCCTCGACCGGTATTGCTGCAACACATATTCATGGTCAGACGATTCACTCATGGAGTGGTATCGGTATAAAGAAATTCCTTTCGCCCTATGAGCTCGACACGATCGCGTCCAATGAACACGTTATTCGTCGCGTGCGCAAAACAACTGTGCTCATCATTGATGAAGTCTCGATGCTCGACGCTGCGACACTCGATGCAGTAGATCAGGTATGTCGGGAAGTGCGACAAACTGCAGAGCCATTTGGTGGTATACAGGTGATTCTTGTTGGAGACTTTTTCCAGCTTCCACCAGTGACACGCGGCGATGAGAAGCCAAGCTTTGCATTTCGTGCAAAGGCATGGAAGAGCATGTCGCCATTGGTCTGCTATCTGACCGAGCAATATCGTCAGGACGATAATGCATTTCTTGCGCTCCTTGCGGCAATCCGTCGCGGGGATTGGGATGGCACGCATATCGGCCTTCTCGAAGATCGTATGGTGACCGAGGACCTCATCATGTCAGATGGAGCAGAACTCACGAAGCTCTTTGCACACAATGCAGACGTCGACACAATCAACACACGTGCGCTCGGCAGTATCGATGCTCCAACAAATCGCTACACTATGAGTGATAAAGGATCAGCGGGACTTGTTGCTGCACTGAAAAAAGGATGTCTCTCACCAGAAGTCCTCGAACTCAAAATCGGTGCAATCGTCATGTGCACGAAAAACAATCAACAAAAAGGCTATGTAAACGGTACCCTCGGTACCGTCATGGGGTTTGAGTCATCAACCAAATATCCGATCATTCGCACCCACCATGGAGATGAGATCACGATTGAGCCTGCCGACTGGGCAGTGGAGGATAATGGCAAGATCAAGGCAATGATCACGCAGCTCCCACTGCGCCTCGCCTGGGCGATCACGATTCACAAGAGTCAGGGTATGTCGCTCGACTCGGCACTGATGGACTTGCGCCAAGTATTTGAATACGGACAAGGCTATGTCGCGCTCTCTCGTGTGCGCTCACTTTCAGGACTTCATCTTGCCGGATGGAATGAACAGACATTTATGGTGCATCCGGAGGTTCTCGCCGAAGACGAGACACTGCGCGCCATGTCGGACTCCGCACACAATGCATTTTCAAATATTCCTAGCGATGATCTGCGTGCAATGCATGAACGATTTATTCTTGCTTCTGGTGGTACGATTGCAACAAAAAAAGTAGCAGGCGCAAAGAAAACAAAAAAGGACACCGTCGAAGCAACGTATGATCTGGTCAAAGAAGGGAAGTCCATCATGGAGATTGCAAAGGAGCGCAAGATGGTATTTGCGACGATTGTCGGCCACATTGAAAAGCTCGTCGATGCAGGACGTCTGGGTCGCAACGATATCGCGCATTTCTTTTCAGCAGAACTCCTCGAGTCTCTCCCCGAGATCGAGCGCGCATTTGCATCTACTGATGTTGCATTTCTCACACCTATTCGTGAAGCATTGAAAAATAAATATAGTTTTGATCAGTTGCGTATTGCACGCCTTGCTATCAAGTCACAGAACCGATAGTACATATCTGTCTCAACGGTGTACACTGAATGTATGGACATCCTCGCACACACACTCTGGACCAATGCCGCAGCACGCGCAGGCAATACCGTATCAGCAAAGAAAAAAGGAAGTTTCAAGATCAGCCCTGGATGGGCAGCATTTTGGGGAGTATTTCCGGACTTCTTTGCATTCACGATACCGTTTTGTATTGCACTCTATCGCGTCGCATTTACCGGCACGACACTTGCCTCATTGCGCGATCATCATGGGCTTGCCGGAGGGTTCGATATTGTGGCGTATCTCTATCAGTTCAGTCATTCACTCGTCGTATGGGCGGCAGTCTTTCTCATTGTCTGGTTTTTTGCAAAGCGCCCGCGCTACGAGCTCCTCGGCTGGGCACTACACATACTGATCGATATACCATCTCATGCGATTGGATTTTATCCGACACCGTTTCTCTTTCCATTGTCAGAATACCGTTTCCCATACGGCATACCATGGAGCAATATGTGGTACATGTTGATCAACTACACTGCACTCCTTGTGGTCTGGGGATCGATCATTATCAGACGACATAAAACTACCTAAATGACTACCTATCAATCCTATCAAACCCTCACCAAGCCTTCATGGGCACCACCAGCGTACCTTTTTGGTCCGGTGTGGACTTTTCTCTATATCCTCATCGCCATTTCATTTGGTGCAGTATTCATGCGCGCATTCAAAGGCACCATACCGTTTGCAGTCGCATTGCCATTTATACTCAACATCCTGTTCAATATTCTCTTCACCCCGCTTCAATTTTATTTCAAAAATCTCACCCTCGCATCAATCGATGTCGTCCTTGTCGTCATCACACTTGTATGGGGAATGGTTGCGATCTACCCATTTGCATCATGGATCACGTATATGCAGATCCCATATCTCCTCTGGACGAGCTTTGCAAGTGTATTGCAGCTGACGATTACGTGGATGAATCGATAGATAGTGCGCCTTATGCCTGAATCCAAGCCAACCTCATATTGTGAATACGTACAAACACTGCCACCCGACAATGTTCATCGTATCTATCACGACACGCAGTATGGACTCTCTATAGACAATGATGATGAGCTGTTTGAGCGACTCGTGCTTGAGATCAACCAAGCAGGACTGAGCTGGAATACGATATTGCAGAAACAGAAAAATTTCCAATCTGCCTACCACAAGTTCAATATCAAAAAAGTAGCGTCCTATACCGATAACGACCGCGCCCGACTCCTTGCTGATGCAGGTATTATTAGGAATCGTCTCAAAGTAGATGCGGCTATCCACAATGCAGGTGTCATCCTGAAGCTTCAAAAAGAACACGGATCGTTCAAAGCGTGGCTCGATATACACAAAGGCAAGACTCGTGATGAGTGGACCAAGCTTTTCAAAACAACATTCAAGTTTACTGGTGGGGAAATAGTTAATGAATTTCTGATGAGTACGGGGTATCTAAAAGGGGCGCATGTTGCAGGGTGTAAGATTGGGAAGAAATTAAATAAAAAAAGCCTTTAGTAAAACTAAGGGTTTTGCGAGTGTGTTGCAGTTGACGATTACTTGAATAAACCGATAGGACTTTAGTTTTTCTTTATATTTTATAAGGGTTTATTGTAAAGATAGGGGAAATATGGGAAGATATCCATATGAAAACCAACAAGGTTGCTACAACTTCAGCTCCTATGCAGAATGAAAATCTGGAGAAACTTCAAACTGTATTTCCGAACTTTGTAAAAGATGGGCAGATCGACTTTGATGCACTCAAGGCGTTTTTTGATACAGAAGGGCTAACTGCAGGTCCAGAAAAATACGGTCTCTCCTGGGCGGGCAAAAGCCGAGCGTTTCAGGCAGTGCGTACTCCTGCAACAGGGACACTCGTCCCACAACGGGAAGAAAGTAAAAATTGGGACGATACTGAAAATCTATTTATTGAAGGTGATAACCTCGAAGTCCTCAAGCTCCTCCAAAAGCATTACCGCGAAAAGATCAAAATGATCTATATCGATCCGCCGTACAACACTGGCAAAGACTTCGTCTACAAAGACAACTTCACCCAAGGTGTTGCTGATTACTACGAGCAGACGGGGCAAACACAAGGCGGAATCAAAATGTCGACCAACACTGAGAAAAACGGGCGGTATCACAGTGACTGGCTCACGATGATGTACCCACGCCTTTTTCTTGCGCGTAATTTACTCAAAGAAGATGGGGTAATTTTTATTTCGATAGATGATAATGAAGTTGCAAATCTGCGATTGATAATGGATGAGATTTTTGGAGAGGAGAATTCTTTAACAGAATCTCCGACTGCACTGATTTGGCAGCAATCAGGAACAACAGCTGGTCATTTTGCTAATGCGCACGAGTATATTATTTGTTATGCAAAAAATAAAATAAATTTATCATTTTTTAGTTTGATAGATTATGGAGATGATTCAGTAATATCACACGGTGCATTAAAAAAGATTTCTAAAGCAAACCCGGCGAGTGAAATAGTATTTCCTGCAGGTTTTCCTTTCGAGGGGACGAATGCTATTTTTGAAGGTGAACTAGGAGGGTCTGAGAAAGAAATAATTGATGGAAAAATGGTTTTTGAAAACGGGAAATTGGTTGAAGCTGTAAGTGTTACCGCAGGCTGGGCAATGAAAGATCAAATTCTTTCTTGGATTGATGGAGAAGAAACTTATGATACAAAAGGGCAAAAGATACTCCGCTTTTTCTTTAATAAAGAAGGTATGTTGTGGTACCAAAAAGAAAGAGGGACAGTTCATCCAAAAACAGTTTTAGATAAATCTGTAGGTACAACAAAAATAGGTTCATCAGAGCTTGAAGGATTAATGGGGCTTAGAGTTTTTGATTTTCCAAAACCTGTTTCTTTATTGAAATTTTTATTTGGATTCACAACAAAAGATACGGATATTATTTTAGACTTGTTTGCTGGTACAGGGACAACAGCTCATGCCGTAATGGAATTAAATGGCGAGGATAGTCAACATAGAAAATGGATCTGTGTACAGTTACCCGAAACTACAGATGAAGACAGTGAGGCAAATAAAGCAGGGTATAAAACTATCTCAGATATTTCTCGTGAACGTATTCGTCGAGCGGGAGAGAAAATAAGTAAAGGTGATATAGGTTTCAAGTCCTACAAACTCGCACCATCGAACTATCGACAATGGCGAGAAATCACAACTGAAGAAGATACTGAAGCACTGATCAAGCAATCAAAACTCTTTACAGAAAAACCACTTGTTGATAATTTCCAAGAGCAAAATGTTGCGCACGAGATTCTTTTGAAGGAAGGTTTTGATCTAAATACTGTAGTAGAAGGACAGAAGATTATAACTGGGGTCATTGAGTACTATCGCGCAACTGATCCAGAAACTAGTCAGACAATATATATCAGTTTCTCAGACAAGATCACCAAGACTGCTATAGATCAAATAGGTATGGAAGAAAATGCAACTTTTGTGTGCTTTGATAATGCACTTGATGATACGACGAAGGTCAATGTTGGAAGAAATATTAATATAAAGACAATTTAGTTCTATCGTGAAAAATACTCATAAATACATAAGACCTAAAAAAGAAGCAAGTACTGTTATAAAAAAATATAGACATTACTTTTTCTATTCTATATCAGCAATCTTACATATAAATTATGATATTTATTACAAAATAAGACACTATAACACCAGGCTAATTGTTGAAGAGATTGTTTCCTATCTACAGCAGAATGAAACTCTAATAGTTAGGGGGCATCTTAATCTCATGATTGAAGAGTTTATATATCTAACTAAAGAAGACCCTGTTTTTACTCAAAGATATGATTTTTTTGCTAAAAATCTTGTTTATGAAATATCAAAAGCTAGAGAAGTAGAATATTCTTATCCTAAACTTTTAAAATCCTTTCTTATTTTAAAAAATGAGTTTGATCTTACCTACTCTAAGACCTTACAAGGTCTTTTGGGTACTTTTTTGCTTGATGATTTCTTTGATAAGAAAAACGATGATTATGAAAAAAAGCTGATAAATTTTGAAAGATTGATTTATAACTTAATTGCTGAGTTAAAAAAATACTATTCAAGAGAATATCTCGATTATTTTAGAGAACAAGAATTTGAAAACAATTATAACTTTGAGAGAGCATTTAATAATTTCATAAATCTGCTGTTTAATCATGAAGATCGTGAGTATGACGCGTATTTAAGAATAGATCTTTTTCAAGATTTTATTTCTGAAAAACAGAGCGAGGGTTTTGAAGTTTTTAAAGAGTATTTAATTAAGTCTGGTCTTGAGATTGTAACTCTTGCAGAGGTAAGTCTTATCTATAAAAATTTAAATGAGCGTTTTAAGGATGAGTCATTTCTCAAAGATTCTGTACCCTCTTTTTTTATTAGAATAAGATCAGTAAAAGGAATAAGTTTCTTTAAGGTTGCAGATGAGTCCTATGGAAAGATAAAAAAAATAATAGACCCATTTCTAGTTGGTTTTAATACCTATAGAGTCGGTGTACATAAGAAAGTATTATTGAAATCTTCGCACAGTAAGTATTTTCTAGTTAAAAAAAATGAGCCTGAGTATATGGTACATATCGGCACTAGCTCATTAATTGAAAAAATGAGATATTTCTTTGAGAATAATAATGAAGATGTTTTGACTCAGAATAGACTTTCAAAAAGTTTAGAATACTACCGTTTGTTTTCTGAGGAGGATAATCATAATCAGAAACTTTTATTTCTTTGGATTGCGCTCGAAAATTTATTTAGTGATGCAAGTGGAAGCCTTCAGAACTACGAACTAATGAAATCGATTTTACCTAAAATTAAGGCTATATATCTTCTTAGGGATTTATGTGATGAAATGCAGTTATTTTTAAACGAGAAAATTACTTTTGCAAAAAAAATGTCAAATTTCATTGAAGAACAGAAATATAAAAATATAATTAGTAAAATCGAAGCTTTTAATTTAATAGACGGAAAGCATGGCAAATTTAATAATGTTAGTATATATAAAGCCCTGAAAAGACAAGATAGTCAAAACCTGATTAGTTTACTAGATAATTCATTTTATGAACATAAATACTCTAAGCTCGCTAAAATTATTCTACTAGACGATAAGGGTTGTCATTCTGAGCTCGCTAATTTCTTTACCAGAGAAGAAACTAAAGCTCGCTGGAATATAGCTAGGATTTATAGAACAAGAAATCACATAGTCCATGGTGGGTATTATGATCCAGCACATGTTAATGATCATCTTTGTATACTAGAAAATTATTACTTCTTACTAGTTAAAGATGTTATTGATAAGTTAACCTCAGATAAGTATAAGACTCATGATCTTGGAGAATACTATGATCGATTAAAAAGATCGTATGATTTTTACAAAGATTTGTGTAAAAATAAACTACAAGAAAGAGATGATAAACTCATAGTATTACCTTATTTTATTATGTAAATTATGAAATTCAAATTCTCAAAAGATCTAGACTATCAACTCGACGCAATCAATGCGATTGTCGGCCTCTTTGAGGGCGTAAAAAATACAAAGCAAAAAGATACTGCAATCTTGCGCTCACCAACTGCACTTGTCGCAAATGAGCTTGAGTTTCATACCGATCTCGTACTTGCAAATCTGCGTGCAATTCAAAAGCAAAACAGTATTGAACAAGCAACTGTGCTCGATTCAGCAAACTTCTCAATCGAAATGGAGACTGGTACCGGTAAGACCTACGTGTATTTGAGGACAATATTTGAACTCAATGCAAAGTATGGGCTAACAAAGTTTGTTATTCTCGTCCCAAGTGTGGCAATCCGTGAAGGTGTGCTCAAGACTATCGAGCAAACTCGTGAGCACTTCAAGGAGCTCTATGACAACGTGATCTTTGGTTCATTTGCGTATGACTCTGCCAAGCTTCGCCAAGTACGCGACTTCATTCAGTCACCAGAAGTGCAGATCATGATTATGACTACACAATCATTCACTGCTGATACTGCGGTCATGCGACAGACTGATCGTGATGATACCTATGGTGAGGAGTCGTATATCAAAATGGTGGCGCAAACGCGACCGGTGGTGATCATGGATGAGCCACAAAATATGGAAGGTCCAGCAACACGTGAAGCCCTCAAGCTACTTGAGCCACTCGTACAGCTACGTTATAGTGCAACTCATAGAGAAGTACACAACCTTGTGTACAGACTTACGCCAGTGGATGCCTATACCAAAGGCCTCGTGAAAAAAGTTGAGGTCTGGGGTGCAACGATTGCTAGCACAGGGGAGTTTATATTCAAGGTGCTCAAAGTTGTTACCAAGAGAGGTGAAGCACCAACAGCACAAATACAAATTGAAGTAAAAACGGCAAGCGGTGAGTACGAGCTCAAAGAAGTAAAAATCAAAGACGGCGATGATTTATATGTGAAGTCAAAGAAAAATCAGAAATATGAAGGATTGTACGTAGGTGAAATCAGTGCGCGTGATGGAGTGGAGCTTTCAAATGGCAAGTTATTTGCGATAGAAGGTGAGGATGTTGCTTCTAGGGACGAGATATTTCGCACACAGATCCGCGAGACGATCAAGGCGCACATGCGCAAGCAACAAGACCTCGGCAAACGTATCAAAGTACTCTCACTCTTTTTTATTGACAAAGTAGAAAATTATCGTGGAGAAAATGCGATAATCAAAACTATATTTGAAGAAGAATTTAATATACTCAAGGCACGATCTGAACATTTCAGAGATGTTGATGTTGCAGTAGTGCATGACGGATATTTCTCACAAGATCGACAAACTGAAGGGCGTAAATCCGTGGAAATAAGCTCCGAACCAAAACGAGAAAAGCTTACGTATGATCTCATCATGAAAGATAAGGAAAAACTACTATCGTTTGAAGAACCGTTGTCATTTATCTTTTCACACTCTGCGCTCAAGGAAGGGTGGGACAATCCAAATATTTTCCAAATTTGTACTCTGATCCAAACCCATGACGACTTCACCAAGCGTCAAAAGATTGGTCGCGGACTTCGTCTGCCCGTAGATGTGGATGGTACACGTATTTATGACCCAAAGGTGAATGTACTCACCGTGATTGCAAATGAGAGCTATGAGACATTTGCTCGCACACTCCAAGACGAATATGACGCAGCGGGCTATACCGGCAAAGCACGTATTGGAAATGCAAAAGAGCGCGTTACGGTGATGTTTAAAAAGGCACTTATCGATGAAGAATTCAAAAAGCTCTGGGATAGGATTAGCGAAAAGACAGTTTACAATGTCGCACTTGATTCCAAGACACTCGTCCGCACTGCGATCGGAAAGATAGACGAAACAATTTCACAAAACAATCTTGCGGTAGTAGTTGAAAAGGTGCAGCTTGAGGTAAATAAAGAAGGTGTGGTTCGTACAGTATATCAAGGACGAAGTGTCGGTGAAACTGTTGAACAAATTTATACCATTGAAAATATCGTTGATCGCATTGCGCGAGAAACAGCACTTACGAGAAAAACAATTCTTTCTATTTTGGAAGGGGTTGCAGATTTTGATTTAGTGCTGAAAAACCCCGAAGCATACGTGCGCAGCGTCATCACCATCATTAATGGATGTAAACAAGAGTTGATTGTGAATGAAGGCGTACAGTATGTACCGACCGGAGACTACTGGAAAATGGAACTATTTGAAGACTTTGAGTCCTATGCGAATAAAACAATTCCTTCAGAAAGATCTATCTATAGCCATGTCGCATTTGATAGTGAGGGAGAAGAAGCATTTGCGCGCAATCTTGAGGTGCGTCAAGATGTAAAAGTATTTGCAAAGCTTCCAAACTGGTTCAAAATCGATACGCCACTTGGTGGATACAATCCAGACTGGGCAATAGTTATTAGTAAAGAAGGTGGCGATACGTTGTATCTGGTACGCGAAACAAAGTTTGTCGAAGATCTTGATAATCTTCGTCCAAGCGAAACACAAAAAATAGCGCTTGGTAAAAGGCATTTTAAAGCTATTGGGTTTGATAATTTTACTGTTTCTACAAAAGATGATTTAACTGATTTGTTTTAATTATGAAACGCGAAAAACTTGTCACATATTTTGACGAAAATGGTAAAGAAATAACAAAAAAAGAATTTTTAGCTATACAAAAGCAAGTAGTGGTTGGTGAAGGAAAACTATTAGGTACACCAATAAAGGATGGACTTATTACAAGAAAAGACCTATTTAATGTTATTAAAGACAATGGAATGGAAATTATTAAGTATAAAGGTAAAAAATATATAAAATAAAGCGATATAAAAATTTTCAATAAGTTTTTCGTATCTTGCTTCATAGGTCTAAAAATGATCTAATCATGGTCATGAGTAAAAAGATAACCTTATTTCTAAATGATGGCCTTCCAAAAGGCATTCGTGAAATCTCGATTGATCAATGGAGTGGTAGAGCAATTTGTGGACCAAGAAGTAAAATTGATCAAATGCTTAAATTTACAGAATTAAATAATCCTTCTGTATATTTTTTAATAGGTGAACCAGAAGAAGGTGAATTTCTTAATGTATACGTAGGAGAAGCTGATCCATTTACACAAAGAGTAAAAGATCATCTAAGAACAAAGGATTGGTGGGAACATGTTGTTGTATTTTTCGGATCGAATCAAAATCCAAATAAAACAGGTATTCAATATCTTGAAACAAAATGTATTTCGGAACTAAAGAAGGCTGTAAAATGTGAGCTGAAAAATGGAAATACGCCAACACTACCAAGCATAGCTAGGGAAGATATTCCTGGTTTGGATAATTTTTATGAAAATATTACTTTAGTAATGCCATTGTTAGGCTTTGATATTTTTGCCCCTGAAATCAAAAATCAAAAAATTGAAAGTGATGAGTATATTTTTTGTACAGGTAAAGGTGCAAAATCAAAAGCTGTATTACTTGATGATGGCAAAGTGCGTATTCTAAAGGGTTCAACTGCAATAAAAGAAAATTCGCCAAGTTTTGAGAAACATAATTATAAAAAGATAAAAGATGAATTATTAAAAATTGGGCGATTAATAGAAAAAGGAGAATACCTTTGTTTTGAAGATGATTATGTTTTCGATAGTTTAAGTGCAGCTGCTGCTGTTGTTCTAGCTCGTTCTGCTCATGGCCCAAAGGAATGGGTATATCAAAATGGTTTAACAGTAAAAGATTCGATTGAGGTATAGACTATATTTATGGAAGATGAAACAAACGAAGAAGCAAAAACGTTGATGGAGGATCATGAAATTGACGAAGATATGGCCGAAACGGTACAGGAGCTTATAAGTGAAGGGTTGGATGAAGACGAGGCGGTGGAGATAGCTGAAGAGGGAATATAATTTGAATAATAAAGTGCTATAGTTATCTTATATGGAACAAATGAAACCAAAAAAAGAAGTAGTACAAGGAGATCTTTTTGAGCAAAAGGCTTCTGTGCAAGAACCTGAAAAGGCATCGCCACTTGATGTAAAATACGGAAAAGAAATGTTGGATGAGTTGTACGCATCAACTCCCGATGATCATCAAAGAGGGCAGTGGCGCTAAAGAAATAAAAAACGTTCCGCATATTGCTATGCGGAACGTGTAGTTAGTTGAGTGCAGGATTGAAAGTCGCAGCATCTTCATCTTTTTTCTTGAAACTGTAGGTTCCATACTTCATTTCTTTTAAAAAGATAATGATAATTGGTAGATTATTTGATCCATGTACTGTTCCAAATAGTAACCACGAATTTTTAACAATAATTTCATCAAGGAGATAATTTTGCGCACGACCAAGTCCAGACATTGTAGACTCATTCATGTCACTTGATCTGTAACCAACAGTGTGTGATTGTGTTATATGGTTACCAGGACCAAATGCTTTTTTCATCGTGATTTTAATTTTTTTCATACCCTTCGAAGGGTTGTGAGGAAAAGAAATAGTTGCATCAATGAGAACTTCATTTATGAGCCGATTTTGGAGCATTTTGAATTGATTTTCATCAAATTCAAACTGTATCTGACCTGTTACAGGTAGGGGACCGATTTGTTGCATATATAATTATATTTTAAGGTTTGCTATATTATAGCATTTATACCTGTATAAGTCAATATTTGGGTAGTATATTTACTTATTATTAAACTCGTGTCCTAATATCGATTTGACTAGTATTTTCCTGTGAATAAGTAGAATGAAGGGTATATGGATCACACAGACCGCGGACTTCTCACAACTATGATCATTATCGGGGTAATCATCATTATTCTGCTTCTTACTCGTGGATCGATCGGTACGGCGTACACATCGTACAACTACCGTGCAGGCAATGGCCTCACTGCAAGTGCGGTCCCATTTGACGATAATACAGGGTATATCAACCTCAACACCCAGCCGACCTACTACACTGGCTCGACATCGGTTCGTGCTCTCAGCCGCCCAAGTACGACAGCAGGCACTCGTACTACCACCTACTACACGTATAGTAGTGCTCCATCGACGACCTATACGTATCCTGGGACAACAACGTACTATTCTGAAGGCTGCGCTGCAGGATATGTCTACAGTGAGACAACTGGTGCACCGTGCTACCAGGCAATGAACTAGTCTCGTGTGGCATGCTATGCTACTCGTATGAAAATCACCTCAGCTGTATTTATAAAAGGAATTGTCGCTCCTGACGAGTTGCTTGCTGGTACCATACCGCAGGTTGCATTTATTGGTCGATCCAATGTCGGCAAGTCCAGCGTCATCAATACACTCGCTGCTCAAAAGAATCTTGCAAAGGCAAGTTCGTATCCCGGCAGAACTCAAGAGGTGAACTTATTTTTAATAAACAACAAACGCTATCTCGTCGACCTTCCGGGGTATGGCTTTGCTCGTTCATCTGCCGCAGGTCGCGCAAAGATCAAGGGGTTGATCGAAGGGTATTTATTTAATTGGGGGTACACCCAGACCAAAGTCGTACTCATCATCGATGCATATGTCGGTCCTACCGATACTGATCTTGAAATGCTCCAGATGCTCGAAGCGGCAGGAAAACCAATCGTCATCATTGCAAACAAAGTTGATAAGTTGAAAAAGAGCGACCAGAAGCGCCAACTCGAAAGTATTCACAAGATTGTCGGGCCACATCGATTTATTCCGTACTCCGCTGAAAAGAAAATTGGTATTGGTGAGCTTGCTGACGAAGTGCTCCGTTAGGGTGTATACTTGGGTCATGACTAATAAACAAATCACATGGAGCTTCATTGCAATCGTTATTATTTTTATAATTATTTTGCTAGGTACACGTCAAATTGTTGTACCAGTAGTGCAGGACAATCAGCCTGTAGTAACTACTACTGATACCGTCACTGATACTTCTACATCTGCAAAGGGTAAGCTTCCTGCAGGCTCTCCGGCTCCAGGTGAACTCAAGGCAATCATTGGTACATGGGTATGGCAACGTACTGTGATGCGTGATGCGCCGGTTATTACTCCAAAGATCGCAGGAAAGTTCACTGCAACCTTTGATGCGAAAGGAAGCGTAGGTGGTACAACTGACTGTAACGGCTATGGTGGTTCATACAAACAGGGAAGCGATGGCATCATCAGTATAGGCAGCATGATGTCTACAATGATGTACTGTGAAGGTTCGCAAGAACAGGTGTTTACCGGACAACTCTCAAAGGCAAATGGCTATTCATTTGACGACAAAGGCAACCTTCTCATCAACTTCGACAACGATGCCGGTTCGATGGTATTTGCGAAGAAGTAATCTGAATCGCTTGGAATGTTTTTTCGGATCATCAGAACACGCAGACGCAAAAAGGTCCGATCGCCAAACGTTACTGCAAATCTACATTTGCATAGTGAGACTGCGCGAACACTCGTACATGCGCGACTCGAATACTGGAATCAGTTTTATGGATTCACGTATGGTCGTGTGAGTATTCGTGCACAGAGTACGCGATGGGGAAGTTGCTCGAGCAAAGGCAACCTCAATTTTAACTATCGGATCGTCGATCTGCCGCCGCATCTCGCGGACTATCTTGTCGTTCACGAGCTCTGTCATCTGGGTGAAATGAATCATTCGTCACGGTTTTGGGCATTGGTCGAAAAGACAATTCCTGACTATGAACAACGGAGGAAAGAATTGCAGAAGATTTCGGTGAGATAAGTGGTTTTGAAGCATATAAATAAGGCTATGCTATACTCTGGTCTCTTGAGAGATTTGCATGTCGTTTGACAAAAGGCGATATCTGGATAGTATTAGCAAAAATTATTAGTACACCCAAAAACAAAAAGTATGAAGAAAAAAGTTGTAGTTATCGAAGTTCCCACTGGAGATGAAAAAATCCGTGATGAGAAAGGGTATCGTAAAGACACGATGCCGATTGTTCAATCATTGAACGAAAAAGGATACGCAAGTAGCGTAAGTTTTTATTCAAATGAAGGATCAGAACAACTTATCAGCGAATTGAGCGATGCTGCCGTTGTGATTTCACGTGTTAATCCTGGAAATATCCCAGGAGGAGAATCAAAGTATTTTGCATTCCTTCAAGCACTTGAAGACAAAGGCGTTATTGTATTGGCAAGTCCAAAAACTATGCTTAGCTATGGTGCAAAGGATGCTGTTTCAAAACTTGCTGGTACTGCAATCGTACCAAGTGACACAGTTGCATACTATACACAGGAAGAACTTGTTGAAGGTTTTCCAAAACTTTTGGCTATTAAACCTCGTGTGTTGAAGCAAAACCGTGGCTCACAAGGTTCTGGTATCTGGTTGGTAAAATTGAAAGATCCAGCAGTGCCAGTAACAATGGATAGTATCGTACAGTGTACTGAAGCAGTGGACAACCACATGGAAGAGCGTACATTGGGCGACTTTATGCAGTTCTGCAACCAGTATTTGACTGGTGAGAACGGCATGCTCGTTGATATGCCATTCCTTCCACGTATTGCAGAAGGTGAGGTTCGTATTGTCATGGTTGGGAAAAATCCCATCTATGTTGTACACAAAAAACCTCAAGCGGGAGAGTTTTCTGCAACATTGGGTTCAGGTGCGAAGTATGACTACCAGTCTCCTGAAGAATGGCCAGCATTGATGGAAGCGTTCAACAAGAGTATTCCTGTCATGCGTGAGAAGCTTGGCGGATTGGATACTCCACTTATCTGGACAGCAGACTTCATTCTGGATACTGATGTAGAAGGCAAAGATATCTACGTACTTGGAGAAATGAATTGCTCTTGCGTAGGATTCACGAGCCAGCTTGATTATGGTATTCAGGATAAAGTTGCTAATGAGGTAAGCGAACGACTTGCTGCATAAGTATTCATCTTTTTGTAAAAGGCCATCCACATGTGGATGGCCTTTTATCATGCATGGCATGCTATACTTTATATCTATGGCAAAAGGAAATAGCAGTCAGCGTAAAGACGCTAAAAAACCAAAAAAA
>CAYUDJ010000010.1:0-16844 GCA_964443635.1 uncultured Candidatus Saccharibacteria bacterium
CCATCACTCAAACTGGTGCAACCATCACCTGGACCACTGATGAGCTTGCATCCTCACAAGTCTCCTATGGCACTACTTCCTCCTATGGCACCACCACCACAGAGACTGACACCAGTCCTCGGGTGACGTCACACTCTGTTGCACTTTCTGGTCTGACTGCAAACACTGAGTATCACTATCAAGTCATCTCAACTGATGGTACGACAAACACTACAATGTCGACTGATCAGACGTTTACAACCTCTGCTGTCCCCGACACCACCCCTCCCGACACCTTCCTCACCGATACTCCCACTGACCCTTCTTCTGACACCACTCCAACCTTCACCTTCGAAGCAAACGAATCATCAACCTTTGAATGCTCAGTGGACGAAGCCTCATACGTCTCCTGTGTCTCCCCATACACCACTACGACCCTTGCAGTTGGTCCACACTCCTTTGCAGTTCGTGCAACCGATCTTGCAGAGAACACTGATGCAAGCCCTGCGGCATATGAATGGACGATAGAGGAGGATGAAACACCAACACCAACCCCTTCTCGTTCATCCAGTGGCAGTTATTCCAGTGTACTAGTGGTCCGTCCTCCCTCTACCGATACCACTGCATGCCGTTCTGGAGATGTCTTCTCATCTACAACTGGAGCACGATGTACTTCACCTACTACTCCATCAACTCTCCCAACCTTCCACTTCACCCGTTCTCTCCAATGGAAAATGACCGGAGAAGATGTCCGCCAACTCCAGATCTATCTCAATACTCA
Source organism: uncultured Candidatus Saccharibacteria bacterium (assembly GCA_964443635.1). GTDB lineage: Bacteria > Patescibacteriota > Minisyncoccia > Phycocordibacterales > UBA9973 > UBA4124. Next base: position 761 of record CAYUDJ010000010.1, read on the forward strand.
TGGATATCCGGTTGCTCCATCTGGCGTCGGTTCTCGTGGATATGAGACGAACTACTTTGGTCTTGCAACCAAAGCAGCACTTATCAAGTTCCAGATTGCGAACAAGATAGTGCCGAGTGTTGGGTTCTTTGGGCCGGTGACGAGGGGGTTTGTGGAGAGTCATCTATAAAAAAATTGATGCGTAATTCACATCACAGCAAAAAAATGCTTGCAGGAGCATGATGCGTACCTGTATACTTGATGGTATTAATGAATCCTGACATTCCTACATCTTTTATTCCGAAACGTCCGGTGATGAACGAAGTGGCACCACCACAGCGTCATAGTCGGGCGGTTGGCGCACTTACTATTGTTGCTGTCGTTATTTTAATTGCAGTGGGTGTTGCGTATGGATTGGTTTCTGTCTACGACAAACAATTGCAATCAAAAAAAAGTACATTGCAAAAACAAATCAATGAAGCGCGCGATAGTGTGGGCACTGACTTCCTCAATGATATGAAACGACTCAATGCGCGTATTGATGGGGTCAAATCATTGATTGGTACACACATTGTAGTATCGCCTATCTTTGCTGCGCTTGAGCAGACGACATTGCGTACGATTCAGTTCAAAAGTTTTACCTATACATTTGTGACCGATCCTGGAACAAAGCAACAAGTAGTACAGGTGACACTCGGCGGTACAGCCAAGAGTTATACTGCGATTGCATTGCAGTCGGACGCTTTTGTCCAGAATCAGCTGATCAAAAATCCAGTATTCTCAAGTCTGACAGTTGATGAGAAGACCGGATTGATTGGATTCAAGCTCGTCTTCACGGTCAGTCCGGCTGATCTGTCATATGAGAAATTTATACGTAGTGTCGCACCAGCTGTCGCGGCACAAGTAATGCCTACAACACTATGAGATACTTTTTCCTCCTATTACTTATAGTTGCATCAATCGCCGTGTTTTCAACGAAGGTGTTGCCGCACTATCGTAGCCTTGGAACGACACGAGCAGAGGTCGCGGTGTATCAGAGCAATCTTGATACTGCAAAGAAGCTCACTGCTTCTCGTGAGTCGCTTATTACGACGTACCGTGCGATTTCAAAAGAAAACCTCGATAACCTCAAGATTTTGTTGCCGGACAATGTTAACAACATCCGCCTGATCATCCAGATCGATGAACTCGCAAAGAAAAATGGACTCTCTGTTCTGAAAAGTATTGATTACCAAGTTATTCAGGAAAAGGATGGCGCAGCAAATTCAACACAAAATCCTGATATCGGACGTGCGCCATATGGAGAATTTGTTATGTCGTTCCAGACGACAGGGGAATACAAGAACTTTTTGTCATTCATGTCTGATCTCGAGCAAAATCTCCGATTGGTTGATATCACCAAGGTTGATTTTGCTACTACGGATTCGTCAACGGCCCAGAGTGGATTGGGCAGTCCGACATATAAAGTAACGTTAAAAACCTATTGGTTGAAACAATAGAAATTATATGAGTAAGAAAATAAAAATTTTTGTCATAGTTGTCGCTGCCATCATCGTTATTATTCTAGCGGTATCGTTTTTGGGCGGCTCAAAAACACCTGCTCCTACTAGTGGTCCACTGAGTTCTTCTCAGCTTCCTGCGGGTGTAGCAGGAAATTCGACCGGGGCTACGGTGATACCAAATGACTTTTCGATACTACTTTCAACAGTCAAAAATATTACCATCGACAGCTCTATTTTTGATAATCCAACTTACAAGAGTCTTCGTGATCATCCAGTCAATCTCGGTTCTGAAAATATCGGACGACCCAACCCTTTTGCGCCGGTTGGTATTGATATCGGAACTATTACCGGGGCTACTACAGGTGCTCCTGTTGCTCAACAACAAACAAGTATTGAAACACTTCAGCCTATCAAGATTACACCAACGACTGCAGTCTTTGGCGCCCGCACAACACTCGTCGATACAACGCCAGGGACGCTCATGTTTGAATACGGTCCGACTGATTTATTTGGTAGTGTAACCACACCACTTGCTGTTACAACGACCGATACGTATCTGTTCAATGTCACCGGGCTTGCACCGGCTACTACCTATAGTGTCAGAGCGATACTTGTGCGCGGGTCGACCAGTAGTGTCAAAGGTACTACTATGATATTTACCACTCCGGCAAAGAGTCGCTAGCATGTTTCTCGACTACCTTCTTTCTCAAAACCTTATCACTGAGATTCAGTATAACCGCGTGTTGGCGGGGCTTGAGGGGGAGTTTGAAGGCAACATCACAAAAGCCTTGGTCTCAGTCGGACTGAGTGAAGATGCTGTAACTGCTGCAAAGGGTGCATTTTATAAAATTCCGTATCAAAAATTAAATCCGCGCGCCATTGCCTACGATGTACTGCGATATATTTCTGAAGAGTCCGCGCGCCACTACAAATTTGTCCCGATCGGATTTGCCGACAATGTGCTTTCAATCGGTGTTACTGAACCTGAAAATATCGAAGGAATGAATGCCTTGCAATTCATTTCGTCCAAACTTGAGTTGCCATTCAAGGTTTTTCTTATTTCATACAGCGATTTCCTCGATGTGCTTGAAAACTACAAGGCCCTGTCGCAAGAGGTGGATCAGGAGGTTATCAAGCTCAATGATGAACTCGAGAGCGCAAACAAGGAGGTCGGTGGATCCCAAACCAAGCAGGCGCTTGAAGACAAGAAACTGCAAGACAACAAACTCGTGGAAGATGCACCTATCATCAAAATCGTTGCGGTGATCATTAACCATGCAGTAGAAGGAAATGCATCAGACATCCATATTGAAAACACTGGACAGAATATCAAGGTTCGATACCGTGTTGACGGCATACTACATACAACACTCGTGCTTCCACTCAATACATTTGATGGTATCGTCGCGCGTATCAAGATCCTTTCAAAGCTTCGTCTTGATGAGAAACGTAAACCACAAGATGGTAGCTTCGTTACCATGATTGAGGGACACAAGATTGAGTTTCGCGTATCTACTTTCCCTGCATACTACGGCGAGAAAGTGGTGATGCGTATTTTGGACTCAGATCGCGGAGTCAAATCAATCGACGATCTTGCCCTCATGCCGCAATACAAAGAGACTATTTCTTCGGTGTTGGCACGTCCGTATGGACTGGTACTCGTTTCTGGCCCGACAGGATCTGGTAAGTCAACGACACTCTATTCGATGCTCAATGGTGTTGATCGTGAAGGACAAAATGTTGTCTCTCTTGAAGACCCGGTTGAGTATCAGATCCCAGGGGTCAACCAGTCACAAGTAATGCCTGAGATTGGGTACACTTTTGCCAATGGGTTGCGCTCAATCCTTCGTCAGGACCCGAACATCATCATGGTTGGAGAAATCCGCGATAAAGAAACGGCACAGCTTGCGATTCAGGCGGCGCTTACAGGCCACTTGGTGCTCTCAACCATCCACACCAATAACTCAATCGGTATTATTCCGCGTCTTATCGACATGGAGATCGATCCGTATCTTATTGCCCCGACACTTATTTTGGCGATGGCGCAGCGACTGGTGCGTCGGGTACACCCTAGTGCACGTCATGAAGTGCCGATCGACGCAGTAACTCGGGAGTACATCGACAAGGAATTTGCCGATCTTGATCCTTTGTTCCGGACAAAGCTTGATATCCCGGACCATATGTTTGCCTACAAACCGTCATCGGAGTCTCCCTCTATGACACGAGGGCGTATTGCGGTATTTGAAATGTTCAATGTAGACAAGGATATCCAAGAGCTCATTTTGAAAAATCCTGGGGAACAAGAAATTTATCGGCTTTGTCGCTCAAAGGGGATGCTGACATTGCGCGAAGACGCCCTCCTCAAAGCATTGCACGGAGAAATCCTCATGCAGGAAGTGTACGGTTTTTAGAAAGGGGAGTATACTAGTACAACATATGCAAGAGCCAACAGCTACACAACCAATACCGGAAAAACAGCGCAATATCCTCATTGTTGATGATGACAATTTGTTGCTCGATATGTACGCAATACGTTTTTCACAGGCGGGATTTACCGTCACTACAAGTATGAATGCTGCAGAAACACTTGCAAAGCTTCACGAAGGTCTCGACCCTGAAATCATGTTGCTCGATGTTGTCATGCCCGCAGTCGACGGTTTTGAATTGCTCCAGCAGATCAATGAGGAACATCTCGCCCCAAATGCAGTAAAGATATTTCTTTCCAACTTGGGACAGGATGAGGATATTACTCGGGGCAAAAGTCTCGGTGCAGCAAGTTATATCGTAAAAGCAAATAATACACCGTCAGAAGTGGTCGCTCACGTTCTCGAAGTCATACAAAACCATGGAAGATAAAAAAGTTTTTGAAAGTTTAATAGAGACGCTCATTCGCGAAGATGGATCTGATTTGCATCTTGCTGCGGGGCGTTTTCCTGCAGTTCGTGTGAATGGAGAGCTTGTATCTCTGGTAAACCAGGCAATGATGACCCAGGAAGGGATGGATACAATCTTGCAATCAATCGTTTCTCCTCTTCATTACAAACATTTTATTGAGAATCAAGAGCTCGACTTTTCATACGAATTTCAAGGAACAATGCGTTTACGAGGCAATGCATTCATCCAGCAGAGTCGTTTTGTGATGGTGTTGCGTCTCATTCCTCATGTCAAAACGATTGCTGAACTCAATCTCCCTGCAATGATCGCTGACTTTGCTCGTCGACGTCAGGGGTTTTTCCTCGTTGTTGGTCCAGTAGGTCAAGGCAAGAGTGCAACACTTTCTGCTATGGTCGCACTGATTAACGAAGAACGCGCAGCGCATATTCTCACGATTGAAGATCCAGTTGAGTATGTCTACGAACAAAAAAAGTCCATCATTGACCAGCGCGAAGTCGGTATTGATACTGCAGACTTTAGTGTGGCACTCAAGAGTGCATTTCGTGAAGATGTGAACGTAATACTCCTCGGTGAGATGCGTGACGCCGAAACAATCGCTACTGCTGTCACTGCTGCCGAAACAGGACACCTCGTACTCTCAACATTGCATACCAACAATGCATCTCAGACTATTGATCGTATTATCGATTCATTTCCAGGCAATCAGCAGGATCAAATCCGTGTGCAGCTTGCAGCGACATTGATCGGTGTATTCTCGCAGCGTTTGGTGCCACGTATCGCCGGTGGTCGTGTCCCTGCGTATGAGCTTCTCATCAACAATAATGCCGTATCAAATCTCATCCGTGAAAAGCGCACCCATGAAATCGATATGGTGATTGAGACAGGGTTTGAACAAGGGATGATTGACATGAACCGCTCACTTGTAGAGCTTGTTCGCCAGGGTGAGATTAGTGTTGAGAATGCATTTGCGTACTCTATCAATCCAAAGAATCTTGAACGTTTGATGTAATATATGAATTTTAAATACAATGCAGTAACTGAAACAGGGGAGAAGCGCGAGGGAGTGATTGAGGCGGCCAGTCGAGAACTGGCTATCTCGGGACTGCAGCGTCGAGGTCTGATTGTTACCACTATCAAGACCGAAGCAGAGGCGCGCAAATGGTTTGAGATTAGTCTTTTTGAAAAGGTGCCAATGAAAGATATTGTTATTCTTTCTCGGCAAATGTCGACACTCTTTGAGGCGCAAGTTTCGGCACTAAAGGCGTTTAGTCTCATTGCTGACAATGTCGAAAATAAACTTCTCGGCACAAAGCTCAACCAGATCGTGTCTGACCTTCAAGCGGGGTCCTCTATCGCGGGTGCATTGGGCAAACATCCAGATGTTTTCTCTGATTTTTATATCAATATGGTAAAGGCAGGGGAAGAGAGTGGAAAACTCACCTCAGTATTCTCGTATATGGCTGACTATCTCGAGCGTCAGTATGCACTCACGTCCAAGACCAAACACGCCCTGGTGTATCCGGCATTTGTGATTGCTATCTTTATTGCAGTCATGGTGCTCATGTTCACTGTAGTTGTGCCAAAACTCTCTGCTATCATCGCTGAGAGTGGTCAGGATGTGCCGTTTTATACAAAAATCGTTATGGGTGTTAGTAGCTTTCTCGTGCAATACGGTATCTTTCTTCTTATCTTTGTGCTTGCATTCATTTCATATGTAGTCTATCTTGCCCGGACCAAGCATGGTAAGGAGCTTATCGATGATGTTCGTTTAGGAATTCCTGTTGTTGGTAATCTTTACCAGAAACTCTATCTTGCTCGTATCGCAGACAACATGGATACCATGCTCTCCTCGGGTATACCGATTGTTAGATCTATTGAAATCACTGCAAGTGTCGTGGGAAACAAGCGCTATCAAAACATCATGCTTGAGGCTATGGAGTCAGTCAAAGCTGGTAAGTCGCTTTCTCAGGCGCTTACTCCTCACAAAGAAATACCGAAGCTTATGACACAAATCATTATGATCGGAGAGGAGACCGGATCAATGGGATCTATTTTGAAAATGTTGGCCAAATTTTATCACCGTGAAGTTGAGGAAGCGGTCGATACACTTGTTGGTTTGATTGAGCCGTTTATGATTATTTCATTGGGTCTGGGTGTCGGGCTTCTCCTCGTGTCTATTTTGGTTCCTATTTACAATATTGCGGGTGGCATTTCCTAGTCTTGCATTCTCTCTTGGCAGTCGTGCTATACTAATAGCATTACAAAGGGATTTGTAATAATCGATTATTTATTAACTTAAACTTATTCCTGATTTATTTATGAAAAAGAACTTTAAAAGCGGTTTCACCCTCATCGAGCTCCTCGTGGTGATCGCAATCATTGGTATCCTCGCGTCAGTGGTGCTCGCATCTCTTAATACTGCACGTGCAAAGGGTGCTGATGCAAAAGTAAAGAGCGAGCTTGCGAATATGCGTGCTCAAGCTGAAATTTATTACGATACTAATGGCGGGTATACACAGGATACTGTAGATGGAGTTGTAGATGGAGCTTGTGATGCAGATAGCTCAATCTTCACTGAATCAGTCTTTGCGAAAGCAATCGCTGACATCACTGCCACTACGGGAAGTCCGGCTTGTGCACTCGGAGGTAGCGGATCAAAGGCTTCAGCATGGGCAATGGTTGCTCCACTCAAGTCCGTGGCTGATACATACTGGTGTGTAGACTCAACCGGAGCTTCAGAAGCTAGTGGGGGTACACTTAATGGTGCAAGTTGTTCATAGCCCTTCTGAAAGGTACACAAAAAATCCCCGATTGGGGATTTTTTGTTGTGTCTTGTAATGTGTTGTATATACTATCTATATGAATACTACACAAAAAGGTTTCACCCTCATCGAGCTCCTCGTGGTGATCGCAATCATTGGTATCCTCGCATCGGTGGTGCTCGCATCACTCAATACTGCACGAAAGAAAGGAGCTGATGCGAAGATTAAATCAGAGTTAGTAAACGCTCGAACGCAGGCGGAATTGTATTACAACACCAATCAGTTTAGTTATGGAGGGATTTGTAGTGATAGTACATTTATTTCAATGGTTAATGATGATCTTGATGGGGGTGGAAATAACTGTCAGGACTCTGATACTGCATGGGCTGTATCGGTTACCCTCAACACTCCTGGTGCAGAAAAGTGGTGCGTAGACTCAACAGGATTTTCTGGTATCGGTACTCCCAACCCATCTGCAAACCCGATCGGATGTGTGGCTCAATAATACGTATGGAGTGGTCTAGGAATCTGGCGGAACTGTTTGTGTTGTAGTAAATGATAAGTTCAGAATTTCCAAACTTTTTTATTTAGAGATTGTGGTACACTTATTGTATGTTCATGTTTCTCCCACTCATCATTTTTGCATTCGGACTCCTGATTGGAAGTTTTCTCAACGTCGTGATTTTACGACTCAACACTGGCCGCAGTATCGTGACGGGGCGATCAAAATGTGCACGTTGTGACCGTACACTGAAGTGGTATGAACTTGTACCGGTGTTTTCATTCGTTGGTCTCCGGGGTAAATGTAATACTTGTACAACACCTATCTCATTCCAGTACCCGCTTGTCGAGCTAGTCACGGCGATTGCTTTTACGGTACTGTACAATCACTTTGTTGTTGGAGACATCTTTAGTTCATTTGCATGGCTTGCATTTGTATTTGCTGCTACCGTTGCATCCCTTCTGATTGTTATTCTTGCCTATGATGTTCGACACAAGATCATTCCTGACTTGATAGTCTATCTATTTATCGGTATGTCCCTTGTTTCTATTCTGTATCAATGGAGTACGGTCCCTGGTTTTTCGGTGCTTTCTGCACTTTTTGGGGGAGTACTTGCCGCACTTATTTTCTTTCTCCTTTGGTTTTTCTCAAAAGGGCGCGCGATGGGGTTTGGAGATGTAAAACTTGGGCTTGGTGTTGGATGGCTTTTGGGTCTCCAGGGAGGACTCGCTGCAGTTATGATTGCATTTTGGGTTGGTGCGGTAGTGGGGCTTCTTATGATTGCTATCTCCCGTCGATATAGAATGCACACTCAGGTGCCGTTCGCACCATTTTTGATAATCGCTACAGGGATTGTTGTACTCTACGGTGTTACGCTTTCAACAATATTTCCATTATGGTAAAGAAAATGATGCAACAATATATACGCAATACCCAGGCCGGGGTCACTCTCATTGAGATGCTTGTTGTGGTTGCTATTATTGGAGTTGTTTCATCAGCGATACTTTTCAATTATTCAGATTTTAGTACAAATGTATCTCTGCGAAACCTTTCACAAGAAGTAGCACTTTCAGCACGTAAGGCACAAACGTATGCAACCAGTGTGCGTATTCTCGGACAGAGTGCTGTACTCAGTGATACATTTGCGGGGTATGGTATTAGTTTTGCTGTACCGGGGAGTGCGGATGGATATAGTCCCAACCAAAAACAATTTGATTTGTTCGCTGACACAGGCATTCCACCTAATGGTATGTATGAATTCCTTCCGGCAGTATGCGGAGATATTCCTGTATCAGGCAGTGAGTGTATTGAGAACTTTGCTATCAATACTGCAGACAAGATCGTTGGAATCTGTATCAATGGTGCGGTCTATGAAGAAGGGAGATGTCTTGAGGATGCAACGGTTGATATTACATTCAAACGACCTAACCCCGATGCATTGTTCTGCGTGCACGATGGTAATGCGGGATGTAGAACTGATAGCATCGGCTCTGTTGGTATTGTGCTCGAGTCAGCAAAAGGATTTACTCGTACTGTCACCATCTACACAACTGGTCAGATAACCGCCCAATAATATGAAACAACCTTCCTCACAATCTGGATTTACACTCATCGAGCTCTTGGTGTCACTCTCACTCTTTATTATTGTAGTACTTGCACTAGTGAGTTCCTTGTACAATATCAACAATGCATCTCGTAAGGTTCAAGCGATGCGTAGTGTTATTGATAATCTTAACTTCGCACTGGAGTCGATGAGTCGCACTATTCGTACTGGGTCAAATATTGTTTGCGATAATTTACCAGGCAGTAACTGCCCTATACTGTCTGAGGGTATAACCAACCCCCGTCATCATATTGCAGTGGATAGTACTGTAGGAGAGGCCCGTACGGTTGAGTATCGATGGGGTAAAGAATCACTGAGTAGTGGTAAAGAAAATATTGAACGATGTGTGAGAGTAGATGTAGAGCAGGCGTGCCCAGTAAATTCTGATCAATGGGTTGCTATTACTGCACCGGAGATACAAATCACCAAGCTCAATTTTTATGTGGACGGTGCCGATATTGGTGACAACAAACAGCCAAGTGTTATTATCATGGTTGAAGGTATTGCACATGCGGGCGCAGACAATACATTGCCGTTCTCTGTACAGACGTATTTATCGCAACGGGTTGATGAACAAGTATTGTTCGTTGCGCCACCAGTTGTTGAAGTGGTCCCTGCGGGGTAACATATCTATATGAAGAAACTAACTGACAACCACGGATTTACCCTCGTTGAGACATTGATTGCTATTTTGATCTTGTCCATGACGATTGGCGCACTGATGACGCTTGCTGCAAACGGGTTTTTTAGTGTTCGGTACGCACGAAATGATATCGTTGCATCAAGTCTATTACAGGAGTCTCTTGAAGCTATCAGAAACGATCGTGACACCGCAATTCAGAGGGGAATGTTATGGCAAGATTGGAAAGATAATTTTGGGGCATCTCAGAAGAACTTTTGTTTTGATGATCGGGGCTGTACAGTAGACGTATATCCGTTAGAAAGTGAATCGGTTCAGATACGCGCATGCCAGAGTTCACTGTGTCCTGCACTTATGTATTTTACGGATAATAATCTCTATGGGTATTATCCGAGTATGTTGCACCCTTCGTCTGATTCGACCAATGTGATTGAGACGACATTTGTTCGTACCGTCTACATGAAGGAGTCTGAGGACGGCAACCAGGTTGTTGTAACTGCTACGATGCAGTGGCTCAACGGTACTGTATCAAAACGCACTACGCAGTCGATCATCATAACCAACTTATTCAATCAATGAAATATATGACACCACAACCAAATAATGGATTTGCTATGCTTTTCACCGTGCTCATCGTAAGTTTGATGCTGACTATCGCTATTGGTATTGCGTCTATCACATTCAAACAAAATGCTTTGTCGAGTCTCGCAAAAGATTCACAGATTGCATTTTATCAAGCGGATGCAGGTGTTGAGTGTGGCAAGTACTATGATACGAAACTTTTCGTTCTGGATGAAAACGCGACTATAGCCATGGCACAAACTGATCCCGCACGAGTGCCTCCGACCATCCAGTGTGGGAATACAATACTGAAACTTCAAGACGAATCATATGATCATTATTTCGTATACAGGCAAGAATATTTGAAACACGAGCCATGTTTCTCGATTATTTTTGACAAGACTGCTCCAGTGGACGAAAGCGGCATCAAAAAATTTAAGATTCGTGGTAATGGTTATAACCTCTGTGATGCGAGCCCTCGTCAAGTTCAGCGCTCATTCGAATATATCTACTAGCCTATGTCCGAGTCCGTCAAAAAGAACATGCAGCAACTCAGAATTGAGCTTGCAGCGCATGCCCAAGCCTATTATGAACATGACGCACCCACTGTTTCAGATGCGGTGTATGACACGCTCGTTCGTGAATTGAAGAGTCTCGATCAGCAATATCCACAATATGCCGATCTCAACTTCATCATCTATCGTGTTGGGGGCGCACCGCTTGATGCATTTACCAAAGTTACCCATGCGAGTCGCATGCTCTCGCTCAACGATGCATTTTCATACGACGAAGTGCGCGCATGGGATGCTCGCATCAAGAAATTACTTCCTAGTGAATCATTTCATTATTTTGGTGAGCTCAAGCTCGATGGACTCGCAGTATCGCTCATCTATGAGAATGGCGTATTTGTTCGCGGCGCTACTCGTGGGGACGGGACAATAGGTGAGGATATTACTCAGAATTTGAAAACTATTTCCTCTATCCCACTTCAACTGAAAGGAAAAGAAATTCCGGCACTCGTGGAGGTTCGAGGCGAAGCTGTCATGTCGAAGGCAGCACTTGTACGATTGAATAAGAAATATACAAAAGAAGGCAAACAATTACTTGCAAATACGCGCAATGCAGCAGCAGGATCACTTCGTCAGCTCGATCCAGCAATTACTCGTGAGCGAAATTTGGATTTCTTTGCATGGGATATTGCCCAAGGGAGTGATGTGCAGACACATTCAGAAAAGCACACACAGTTGCGGGCGTGGGGATTTCAGGTTGCAGCGCATGAAAAAGTTTCAGCAACACTTGAAGGAATATTTGATGAAATAGAAAGTTTTGAAACAGTTCGCGACAAATTTCCGTATGGCACTGATGGTATCGTTATTCAGGTCGATGAACTTGATCTTCATGATGAGCTCGGTGTTGTCGGCAAAGCTCCTCGGTATGCAATCGCGTACAAATACGCAGCAGAACAAGCGACAACAACAGTGATTGATATCACTGTACAAGTGGGGCGTACCGGAGTGCTCACACCACTCGCGCACTTTGTGCCGACACTTGTTGCAGGATCAACAGTATCGAAAGCAACATTGCATAATATTGAACAAATTGAACGGCTTGATGTGCGAGTTGGGGACACAGTCATCATTCAGAAAGCAGGGGATGTGATCCCAGAGGTTGTAGAGGTGATTAAAAATCTCCGCCCCATTAAAACAACTGCATTTGCAATGCCTACTACCTGTCCAGTCTGTGACTCATCGGTTGCCAAGCGCGCGGGTGCTACCAAAGAAACGACGGTTGCGTATTATTGCAGCAATCCAGAGTGCCCGGCTCGCAATGTCCGTGGAATGACGCACTTTGTTCAGGTGCTCGATATTTATGAAGTGGGACCAAAAGTGCTTGAACGCTTGAAAGAAGAAGGCCTTATTACAGATGCAGCAGATCTTTTTGCGCTCACCACTGCAGACATGGCAGGACTTGAACGGTTTGGAGAGAAGAGTGCGCAAAATATTATCGATGCGATTGCATTAAAAAAGAATCCGCCACTTGATCGTTTTATTGCGTCGCTCGGTATTGTCCATGTCGGCGAAGAAACGGCCCGCGACTTAGCTATGTATTTCGGCAGCTTTGATGCATTTTGGAAAGCACCGACTGAAGAGATCGATACGATACCAAACATTGGTCCAGCAGTGATTGAAAGCATTGATCAGTATCGTAGCAGTATTGCTGGCAAGAAATTTGTTGAGAAATTGTTCTCACTTGGAGTGAAGCCCTTAGCCTTTAAGAAAAAAGTAGGTGGTGTATTTACTGGGAAAACTTTTGTACTTACAGGAACACTTTCAACACTTTCACGTGATGATGCAAAAAAGATGATCCTTGCACAGGGCGGCAAAACATCTGGCTCGGTTTCAAAAAAGACTGACTATGTATTGGCAGGGGAGAATCCAGGAAGTAAGTATGATGAAGCTGAGAAGTTGGGAGTGAAAATTGTTGATGAGGAGGAGTTTTTGAAGATGGTGAAATAATAAAGCCGCCCACTGATGGGCGGCGGCAATCTCAAGGTTTTTTAATCGAAAGCTAAGGCAATCATATTTCCTTCCGGTAATGTGAAATCAGAGTACTGAACGCCATTGATAATACATTTTGAAACTTTCTTTAATTTTGTTAACTCAACTTCTATAAGAGCATACTCTGCTCCTGCAACATGTTTTGCCAAGAAAACTATTTTCACCTTCTTGGTAAAAGGATTGCGGTCAAAATTTTCCAAAACCGGTTTCAATGAATGTAAATCAAATGTACGAGTCGATTTGTTTTCTACGGTGATGTATTTTATTAATTCTTCAAATTTCATGATTTTTGAGGAATACATATAAAACACACGGGGAGGAAGAACATTCGTCAGCCCAGAGCTTTTATCGATAACTGTAATTTTCTTCATTTCCTAATTTTTAGTAACTATATAAAATAAATACTTTTTGTCAATATCATGCCGAAACATCGTTATTCTGCTATAGTTATCCCAGTATGAATACCGATCAGGTAAAGAAATTAGCAGAACTTGCGCGACTGGATGTTCCAGAGAACGAGCTTGCACAGGTTGCAGGCGAGCTCGGTAATATCCTTGGATTTATCGATGAGATACAGAAAGTTGATATCGGGGCTGAAGAGTCTCGCGACCTTTCTCGCGTAAATGTATTTCGCGACGATGCTGTTGCTCCCCTTGAACCAATGCACGACCTCATCGATGTTGCACCACTGCATCAGGATCATTTTGTAAAAGTACCGAAAGTGATTGGTGAATAGTATAGAAGTATGGAAACTATTGCAGATATCAAAAAAAGAATAGCGGGAGGTGAGCGAATACTCGATATTGCGCGTAAATATGAGGCAAAGGCGCGTGCAGATACACTCAATATTTTCCGCGAAGTATTTGACGATATCGAGGCACAAGCACTCGCCGCAGAAGAAATCCTGAAGAGCGGAAAGGGAACCGACCTCACCGGCGTACCAATTGCGATCAAGGACAATATTTTATTTGCGGGGCATATTGCAGGAGCGTCATCAAAAATGCTCGAAGAATATACTGCAAGTTATGACTCCACTGTGATAGCAGCGCTTCGCGCACAGGGCGCGATCATCATCGGGAGAACAAATATGGATGAGTTTGCTATGGGTGGATCAACGGAAAACTCTGCATATGGTGTGACCAAAAATCCTCTGGACGAGACGCGTGTTCCTGGTGGATCGTCAGGTGGATCTGCTGCAGCAGTTGCGGCGGGACTTGCAGTTGTTGCGCTTGGTTCTGATACTGGTGGATCGATCAGACAGCCAGCAGCATTTTGTGGCATTGTGGGCATGCTCCCAACATACGGTACAGTATCTCGTCATGGACTCATTGCGATGGGGAGCTCACTTGATAGTATTGGTCCGTTTGCGCATACGGTAGAAGATGCGGCAACACTCTATACTGCAATCAACACATACGATCCACTTGATAGTACGTCAATAAAAGTGGAAGAAAGAAAAATTCAGACTGCACTTTCAAAGAGATTGGCAATTCCAAAAGGGTTGTTTACAAACGGTGGGTGTGATCCAGATCTCCAAAAGAATTTTGAAATGACGATAGAAAAGTTGAAAAGTGAAGGATATACCGTCGATGAAGTAGAGCTTCCGCACTTTGCAAATGCGCTTGCAGTCTACTACATCATCATGCCTGCAGAGGTATCCTCCAACCTTGCGCGTCTTGATGGTATCCGATATGGTACACGGCTTGAAGGTGCAAGTGTTCATGATGTGTACAAGGCGACACGTGGCGCACTCTTTGGAAAAGAAGTTCGCCGCCGCATCCTCCTCGGTACCTATGTACTTTCTCATGGGTACTACGATGCCTACTACAACAAAGCAGTTGCTGTCCGACAAATTATTCGCAAAGAACTCGAACAAGTATTGGAGAGCTATGACGCAGTCATCACACCGACGACGCCAACTCCAGCATTTAAGATAGGGGAGAAAACTAATGATCCAGTCGCGATGTATCTCGCCGATTTGTTTACGGTACCTGGTAACATTGCCCAGCATCCAGCGATATCAATACTGAGCGGTAAGAGTGCTGAAGGGTTGCCATACGGTATTCAGTTGATTGGGCCACGGTTTGGAGAATCATTACTGTTTGAACTAGGGAAAACACTGGAAACTATCCGCGAAACTGTGCGATAATATAACCGTGCAACAAACTGTCCCACAACCAGTATTCCTCAACGTTGAATATATCTTTTCTTCGTTTTATTCGTATATCAAGGGTTTCCTTGCGTGGCTCTTTTCATTTCGTTCGATTGCATTTTTTGAAATGCTTGCAACTATCTTGGTCATTCTAGGTATAGCACTGATTTTCTATTGTTTGGTTCGATTGTATGAATTCAAAAAGGAGGAAAGAGACAAGGAACATGCAGAGAAAATCACCGCAACATCTGCTGTTGTTGCTTCATCTGGCAATCCGTTTGGTGCGCCAACTGGTGATACAGGACAGCTCAACCCTGTCTGGGAAGGGGTCCGCACCAAGATGCTCTCTGACAACACGAGTGATTGGCGCCTCGCTATCATCGAAGCTGATATCTACCTCGATAAACTATTGGATAATGCTGGATACCATGGTGAGACATTGAGTGACAAACTCAAGCAGGTCAATGAAGTGACTCTCCCTTCACTCCAGCTGGCCTGGGAAGCACACAAGGTTCGTAACCGTATTGCTCATGATGGCGCGGCGTACCCGCTCACACAACCAGAAGTTCGCCGGGTACTTTCGTATTACGAAGCAGTATTTCGAGACCTTGGTGCGATTGCCTAGCTTGCACAATAGCGGGTACCCTTGTATAATCCACATCGTTCATATATCGCGGGGTAGAGAAGTGGTATCTCGTAAGGCTCATAACCTTAAGACCCTGGTTCGACTCCAGGCCCCGCAACAATTTTTTTCAGCCTTGAAAAATAGGTAAAATATGCTATATTTTTGAGGCGCTTTTATATGTCGGTGTAAGCAAAGCTTCCGCCGACGGCGCTCGGACAACATTCAAGCAAGCTTGACGTTGCTCCTCGCTTGTCGGCGTAGCTCAGCTGGTTAGAGCGTAGCATTCATAACGCTAAGGTCGGTGG
>CAYUDJ010000011.1:0-16070 GCA_964443635.1 uncultured Candidatus Saccharibacteria bacterium
TCTTCTACTTCAGTAAATCCTTCAGGAATTTCTTGCAATTCGTCTTGTTCGTCACTCATATGAAATAATTATTTTCTCTGATCTATCTTTATAATGACATTAGTTGTATCAAATCCTTTTTTTCTTTGCAAGTATTATTTCAACTGTGAGAACTTGAGTTGTTGTGCAGCTGCCATGCCGAGGGCTATCGCATCGATTTCGTCATCAAGTTTATCTTTCAGATCGAGCTTCATTGTCAAAACAACCATCTTTTGTATAGCTTTTTTGTCAGCATTACCACTGCCAGTCATCGAGAGTTTTACTTCCTGAGGGGAGAGCTCAACGAGTGTGAGGTTATGAAGTCCTGCAAGGAGAAGTATTGCTCCGCGCGCCTCAGCGACCTTCAGTGCTGTCTTTTTATTCACCGAGAAAAACAGTGTCTCAAGTGCAAGTGCTGTTGGTTGCCATTGTGTGATCATATCTACAAGTGATCGATAGATGAATGCGAGACGCTTTTCGTGCGAGTCTTTTTTGTCAGTGATGATACACGCTGAGTGCGCGAGTGTTGCGACTCCTATAGCGGTCGTGACAATGGCGACACCACATCGGTCATAGCCTGGGTCGATAGCGAGGATGGTTTGTTTTGTATCCATTATTTTTTCAAATATTCTTTTCCTTTCTCAGTCAGTACACGGCCACGTGGCGTTCGTTCGATCAGTCCGAGTTGTATAAGGTATGGCTCAATGACGTCTTCGATCGTACCGTCATCTTCTCCAAGCGCCGCTGCGAGATTCTTGATACCGGCAGGACCGCCGGAGAATTTGTCACGCAGTGTGGTGAGGAAGAGCAGATCCTGGCTGCCGAGACCATTCTCATCGAGTCCGAGCATTGAAAATGCTGCGGCAACAGAATCTTCATTGATATCCTGCTCATGCATTTGTGCATAGTCGCGCACGCGACGAAGCAGGTAGTTGGCAATACGGGGAGTCTGGCGACTGCGTGCAGCGAGAGACTCGGTTGCAGACTGGGGAAGGGTGACATCGAGGATACGAGCAGAGCGGTTGATGATTGTACCTATTTCTTCAGGTGTATAAAATTCCAAACGAAATGCGCCTCCAGAGAATCGTGAGCGAAGTGGGGCTGAAAGCATACCAAACCGAGTGGTAGCACCAAGGAGAGTGAATGGTGGAAGGTCGAGTTGTACGGTGCGTGCAGATGGACCTTTGCCGATCATGATATCGAGCTTACCCGTTTCCATGACAGGGTAGAGAACCTCCTCGATCGTTTTGTTGAGGCGATGGATCTCGTCGATGAACAACATGTCGCCTGGTTGTAGGTTGGTCAGTATTGCTGCGAGGTCACCGACGCGCTCAATCGATGGACCAGATGTGATTTTTATATTTGCACCGACTTCGCGCGCGATCACATGTGCAAGGGTAGTCTTGCCGAGACCTGGTGGTCCATAAAAAAGGACGTGTTCGGGGTTGTGTCCGCGACTTTTTGCTGCGCCGATGAGTACTGAGAGGTTTTTTTTGATGTGGTTTTGGCCGATGTACTCATCAAAAGAAGACGGACGCAATACGTTGTCTGAAAACTGTTCTTCTGAACCTCGGGAGAGGGGATTTGGAGGGGTACTTGACATTATTTTTGTATATGCTATGCTATCACCAGACGAATACATTGATATTCTATCACGTTGCCAAGAAGGCAGTAATCTCTAAGCAGTCAGCCACCGGTTCTAAGTGTACGCGCAGGACGCCCTGGTCTCGACTGGGACTATCCTACAACTATTCTTTACTTGTGTTTTCTATATTCGCAAGGACTGTTTAGAGATTAGTGCTTTTTTGAAGAAATAAAATATCCCCTACTTATTCAGTAGGGGATATTTTATTTCTCTTCTTCTAAATCAACAACACTCTGTACTTCATCAAAATCAGTCAGCCCCTGCAGGATTTTTACTAATCCATCTTCGCGCATGTCGAGAGTACCTTGCTTGTCAGCGATTGCCTTGATCTCGCGTTCGGTCGGTTCTTTCATGATGATGGCTTCGATAGATGCATCCATTTGAATACACTCGAAAATACCAAGTCGTCCTTTGTATCCGCTGTTGTTACACACCGGACATCCTTTTGCTTGCCATACCGTTGCCTGATCTCGTTTCACTCCAAACTGTTCCATATCTTTTCCATTCGCTACTGCCGTATCCCAAATCATTTCAATTGTTTTCTTCTCTGTTTCACTGACAGAGCGCTCTGTTTTACATTCTTTACACAACGTTCGCACGAGTCGCTGCGCGATAGAGAGCGAGAGTGCTGAAACAAGAATCTTTGGATTCACATCCAGATCAATGAGACGGGGGATCACCCCAGATGCATTGTTGGTGTGCAGTGTTGAAAATACCAAGTGACCAGTGAGCGCGCTCTCTACCCCAATCTTTGCAGTTTCTGGGTCGCGGATTTCTCCGACCATGATACAGTCGGGGTCCTGACGGAGTGCACTGCGCAACCCTTCGAGAAATGTGTAGCCCTTTTTATGATCAACTTGTGTTTGAATCAGACCGTTCAAATGGTATTCGATCGGGTCTTCAATAGTAATAACTTTGATTTCTGGTGTGTAGATTTTCTGTAAAAAGGCATACAGTGTCGTGGTTTTACCAGACCCTGTCGGACCAGTGAGCAACACCATGCCATGCGGCTTTTGGATTTCTTTCATGAAAATATCAAACATTGGTTTGGTGATACCGAGGTCTTCGAGTCCGACACGGATACTTTTTGGATTCAAAATACGTAGCACAATACTCTCGCCATAGGCGCCAGGGATGAGTGATGTACGGAAGCTGATTTCAATATCATCCAGATATGCACTGAACCGTCCATCTTGCGGGTTGCTGCTGATAGTGAGCTTGAGTCCTGATAGCAACTTGATGCGGGTGTTGATTTGCTTGTACATTGCAGCATTGAGTGTTGCGACAACATGGAGTACACCGTCGAGACGGAACCTGAGCTCAACTTCATGTTCCATTGGTTCAATATGCACATCAGATGCACCGATACCAATACCTGCACCGAGAATGATTTCCAGGATGCGCGAGAGGTGATGCGAAGCGTTGTCTTCGGTGAGTGCCCTAGCGATTTCCTTTGCAGCATCATCGAGATTTTTGACCTTTTGCGCGAGCTCTACGAGTACATCTTGAGAAACATCAAAACTCCCACTCTTGGACCGTGTTGCAAATGATAGATCGGCATAGCGACTCCAAACTTTTTCAAGACTTTTCTGGCTGACCATGACAGGGACGACTTCATAGCCTGCTGCTTGGAGAGTCTGTGTTGCCTGTATTGCACCGTCAGCGGTGGGGGAATGCATACCAAGGGAGACTTTTTTTCCGATGAGTTTGAATGGTGCGACGTTGAAGCTTCGTGCCTGCTCTTCGGTCAAAAGACGTATTGCATCATTGTCGATCGGGAGCGACATGAGGTCGGCATATGACACGCCATATTTTTGCTGGGCAAGCATGGCAAGTACATCTTCCTCTTCGCTTTCACGCAGATCTTTGAGTCGTTTGTTTTGATCGTTTTCGTCAAAATGCACCATAGTTTACAAAGTATACCGCACAAGTTGCATTTTTTGTGAGTTTTTGCCACCGAGGAAGACGACAAGGAGGGTAGTTGACAATACATGTTGTATATGCTATGATAATGGCAAAGGGAATATCCCTAAAAAATAATTTTCATCATCAAACTAAAAAAGATAAATAATGAAAACGAAATGTTCTTTACCAATTGTGATCATGGTGGCTATAGTCACCATGATCCACACCAGTGCGTATGCGACTGGAGGCGTCTTGGACGCTACATTAAAAGCTCAAGGTACTGAGAATGTGGCTTCCACAATCTCCATGATGAAAAGGCTATTTTCAACAGATAATACTGTTGTAAAAGTTGCTGCCGTTGAGATCTCGACCAAGATCACTATGTCTTGGGACGAGTTTACCAGGGGATTTGCCGAATCAACGTTTGAGTTGAATAAAAAATACGGCACCTTTCCGGTATTTGATGCAAATACAATTTGGGATAAAATTATTCCAAACTTGTATTCAGCTCCGTTAGATCCAGACAAAATGTATCTTTTTTCAGCTTGGAATATCTCTACCAAAAAATGGGAACAGATATCCAGAAAAGCTTACAAGCAAGGTGAAAAACCTGGTATTGTAGGAATTGAAGAAGGTGTATTTTTCAGAGGGTGTGAAGGTTTGAAAGGATGGGAAGAGCCAATCCTTTCGGTGTGGTGTTGGAATTTTGGTTACCCAAACCAAAATCCAGTGGTAGGTGGTGCGCCCAATGGAAATATCCATACGGTGTACGATACTTTAGGTAGAGGTGGGATACAAATAACAAATGTTATTTATAACAATCCCATAAATACCAACACCAACAGTCCTGTCATGAGTCCGACTAACACCGTTACCAATACGAACCCATTAAGTGGAACCGAAGATGTTTCAAACCTGAAAGGGATTGGTGCAGCACAAACAGGTGGGGTGATCTACACAGCAGCTCAACCATCAGTTCAAATTGCTGGGCAGCAAACCATTCCTGCTACACAAGTTGTGTATGAAAAACAGAAAGGTGGCTGGGTAGTACCATACCTTCTTGGTGTTGGAACCGGAGCCTTTGGGTATTGGTTGATTGATAAACTAACAGGTCAGAAGACGTTTGTTAGAACACAGAGCGGTCAACCGTTTCAACTACAACCTGAAAATAACTTTCAGGGACCATCAGGATCGTATCCTAATGTTATTACGAGTAGTGGCAACGTGCGGGAGTATGTTCCACAAGATACTCCACGCAGATGGTAATCTACTGTTTCGAAAAAAAGCTAAGAGGTGGCAATTCCGCCACCTCTTTTATTCTTTAGCGTCTCATCCAATGCCGAATGGGGCTCTAAAGAGTGATATTGACTTTTTATGTTTAATTTGTTATAATATTACCAGTCGAATTATAAGCGAGAATGAGAAAAAGAGTATGAAAAAATTTATTATTTCAACAATAGCAACAATCTTTACGGTTTTAGCCGTAGGATCTGTTGCGCACGCAGCAGCGGCGTTCAACGTTTCGGCACCGATGCCAACGATGACTGTCACTAATGCAACAACCCATCCGTGTACCGGAGGGGTAATTGATGGTTGTTGGCAGACAAGTACGACTGCCCGACCTGGTGATGTGATTGCCGTACACGTATATTATGAGAATACTGGATACGATAGTGGATCAAATACGAAGATTCGTATCTCACCAAGTCGTAATGGTACTGCTGTTCGTTTCAGTGGTGGTGTCTCCTCAAGTGATGGAGGTAGCGCTACTGGTACCGCATCAGTGACACTGAGCACTGCGACAATTATCACCTATATGGATGGTAGTGATGGCGCATGTTGGTACCCAAGTTCTGCAAGTGGCTGTCATGCAGTCAATGCTGGTCAGTTGTTTGGTTCAGGTTTCGATATCGGAACTATTGCACCAGGTGACCAAGGAGTGCTCGTCGCACGATTTTATGTTGACGGTGCTTCGGGTAGTACCAACAATGACAATGATTGTCGTATTGACAGCTTTGATGCTGACGATAGTTCTATCGATGAAGGGGACAATACCCGTCTTCGTTGGACAACAACTAACTGTGATTACGTAAACATTGAATCAAGCGAAGAAGATTTTTCAAATCTCAACCCTGATAGCTCTGTTACAGTAAGTCCTGATAATACCGTTACTTATACCCTCAAGGCATATGATGACGATGGTAATCTTGATGATACTGACACGGTTCGCGTAAGTGTTGATGACAACAACAACGATAGTTGTAGTATCGATGACTTCTATGCAAGCCCAACTTCAATCAATCGAAACAGTAGTTCTACATTGCACTGGAAAACTAGCGGTGTTGACTATGTCACCATCTCAGGACTCAGTGGTAGTCGTAGCGCTGATAGCTCATTGAGTGTTAGCCCATATGACACAACGACATACAAGCTTACTGCTCGATGTGACAATGGTGATACTGAAACTGACACGCTGACTGTATCTGTAAAAAATACAGAAACAAGTACACGTCCACAGGCTATCACAACTGTTGCAAATGTATTGAGTGGTTCACAAGCTCGCCTCAATGGACTCGCTGTTCCTAACACTACCAGTGGTACAACTACCGCATGGTTTGAGTGGGGAACAAGTGGATCATTGGGTGCGCGTACAAGTTCACAAGTTGTCGGTTCAGGGTTTGCGTCTAGCTACTACAGTGATGTAGTTTCAGGACTCGTCCCAGGTGGTGTCTACTACTACCGTGCCGCTGTACAGAATCAGAATGGCACAGCCTATGGTGACATTGTTCGATTCCAAACTAATCAAAACACTGTCATTGTGACGACTCCACCACGAACTATAGTCCAGCCGACACGCGTTACTACAAACGTCGTGACTGCCGAGAGCGCGCCGTCCCTCCTTGAACTCCGTGTCGAAAGTGCATACGACCGTATGTGTATCGGCGGAAACATGGATTACACCATTACGTACCGCAACATCTCAAGTCAGACGCTTGAAAATACGGTATTGCGATTTACGCATCCAAAGGAAATCACGTACATCTCAGCATCACGCGGAGACTACGAAGTGGTTGATCGTACCGTCACTATCGATCTCGGGTCAGTACGACCAGGAGAACAAGGGACTGTTACCATCCATACACGGGTGAATGAATTTGCAGTCCGTGACAACCTCACTGTTGCAACAGCGACTGTGGTGTATACCAACACCGTGACTCGCGCACAGGAAGATGCGACTGCATACTCTCTCATCACTGTGTCAGATGATTGTCCAAACGTTCTCGGTGCGAGTGTTGTCGGATTTGGTTCATTCCTTCCTGACACCTTGCTCGAATGGCTCTTGCTCATTCTCATCATTCTCGCTCTCGTCGTCCTTGGACGAAACGTCTACAAAAAGAAAGACGAAAAACAGGTTGTATAATTCTTGATTTTCAATCGTACAAAACCCCGCCAGTAATGGCGGGGTTTTGTGTTAGAATCCCGGTATGGATCGTATCTATACAGAATCAGACATGGACATAGTAGTAGGTGAGGTATTGGGCGCCCTTACTAAGAGCGAAAAGGCTACTATCATTGGCTTGTCAGGAGATTTAGGGGCAGGAAAGACAACGCTTGTCCAGACACTTGCACGACACTTGGGTGTTCAACAACAAGTTGTGAGCCCTACATTTGTGATTGCGAAATACTATGATACGAAGGATTCAAAGTTTCAGCAGCTTATTCATATTGATGCATATCGCATCGAAGATCCTGCGGAACTTGTGACACTCGGATGGGACAGGGTCGTAATGGAACCCAATACATTAGTGGTCGTTGAATGGCCCGAGCGAATTGGAACACTTCTTCCTTCTACTACACATCGTTTCCATATCGAACATTTGGACAACAAGCGTCACATCAAACAACTATGAAAAAAAATCCTCTCTCAAAAAATCTTGTACTCCTCGACGCACACGCGATTATTCATCGCGCGTATCATGCACTACCGAGTTTCACAAACAGTGAAGGTGTGCCAACCGGTGCGCTCTATGGCATCGTCTCTATGCTCATCCGTATTATTGAGGATTTGAAGCCTGACTATATTGTTGCTGCGTATGATCTCCCAAAGCCGACATTTCGCCATCAGGTCTATGATGCATATAAAGGAGGTCGCGCAAAGATTGAAGATGATCTCGTCACACAACTCGAAAGCTCGAGAGAGCTCTTTGCTGCATTTGGTATTCCTTGTATCGACGCAGAAGGATTTGAAGCAGACGACGTCATCGGTACGCTGGTCGAGCAGTTTCGTACAACACCTGATCTCTCTATTATTATTGCATCAGGGGATATGGACACATTACAGCTCGTGGAGGGCAAGAAGGTACAAGTATTTACCTTAAAAAAAGGAGTCACTGACACCGTTGTCTATGACGAAGCAGGGGTTATGGAGCGTTATGGATTTCTCCCAAAACAACTTGTCGACTACAAAGGTCTGAGAGGGGATCCGTCGGACAATATCATCGGTGTAAAAGGAATTGGAGAAAAAACTGCGACAAGTATTATCCAAACATTTGGATCGATTGAAGAGCTCTACAAAGCATTGGAAAAAGATCCCGGCGCTGGCAAGAAAGCAGGACTCACTGAGCGCATTGTTGGTATACTCACCGATCACAAAGATGATGCAACATTCTCAAAAATGCTTGCGACAATCAGACGAGATGCTCCTATTTCATATGAGCTCCCTGAAACCGACTATCGCACGTCAGTGAATCAAGAAACAGTATTGGAAATAGTCGCTCGCTATGAATTCCGAAGCCTACTTCCACGTCTTCGTAAACTGTTTTCATTTGAAGAAGAAGCTCCTCGTGAAGAAGTTGACCCACTCCTTTTGCGAAAGGCATCGATTGCATTGTGGGTACTGTATTCGGAGAATTCCAATCCCGGATATGAGGCAATACTTGAGCGTACGCACAAGAAAACGCTTATCGATGCATATGAAGCACTCCTCGCTGAGCTAAAGAAACGCGGACTGGATACGGTGTATGAAAAGATTGAACTTCCACTTCTCCCTATTATTAAAAAAATGGAAGAATATGGTATTGGTATTGATCGTGAATATTTTGAAGTGCTTCGCGAAAAAATGAAAACGCAACTCGCATCAATCGAGAAGCGCGTGCATGAACTCGCGGGAAGTACGGTAAATCTCAATTCTCCGAAACAGCTCTCAGAGCTCCTCTTTACAACACTCGGACTGAAGTCAAAAGGCAAACAAAAGGCAAGCGGTGCATTTACCACCAACGCTGAGACACTCGAAGGGCTTCGCGATGCGCACCCTGTCGTGCCACTCATACTCGAACACCGTGAAGTGCAGAAGCTCCTCTCTACGTATGTCGAAGCACTGCTCTCATGTGTAAAAGATGACGGGCGAATCCATGCAACATTTATTCAAAATGGTGCGGCAACGGGCAGATTTTCTTCTGCCAATCCAAATTTACAAAACATCCCTATCAAAGGAGAAGGGGGCAAGGAAATCCGTCGAGGATTTGTCGCTAGTCCGGGACATAGTTTCGTCAGTAGTGACTACTCACAGATTGAGCTCCGGGTGCTCGCTATGCTCTCACAAGACAAGGCCCTCCAAGAGACATTTGCACGTGGTGAAGATATTCATGCACGTGTAGCGTCGTCAGTCTTTGGTGTGCAGACTTCTGAGGTGACCAGTGATATGCGCCGTCAGGCAAAGGTTATCAACTTCGGCGTGCTCTACGGCATGGGAGTGACCGCGCTCCAGAAAAATCTTGATACAACACGAGAAAAGGCGCAGCAGTTTTATGCTGACTATTTTGCAGCATTTCCCACCATTGCAGCCTATGTCGAGCGAACCAAACAAGAGGGAAGAGACAAGGGTTATGTCGAGACATTGTTTGGACGACGACGATATTTGCCGGACATTGCTTCGGCTGCGCCGTTTCTCCGGGCATTTGCTGAGCGTATGGCAGCAAATGCTCCACTACAGGGAACTGCGGCGGATATTATCAAAATTGCGATTGTATTGGTCGATGAGGATATACACAAAGCTGGACTCGCTGATGATATTCATCTAGTGCTCCAGATACATGACGAACTTGTCTATGAAGTAAAAGATACAGTACTCGAGCAGGCGCACGAGATTATTGAACATGCAATGGATGCTGTATTTGCTCGCTCTCCGATTGCGCTCGATCTCAAGCCGGTCCCATTAGCAGTTTCTGTCGCTGAGGCGAAGCGACTTGATGAGCTCAAGTAACCCTGTACAATAGGAGTATGAAAGACCATCCAGCCGGTGTCCATCTCGTCCTTGCACGATCATACTTGGTTTATTTGATTGCGAGCATCATCGGTCTCTTTGCTGACCTGTTTGTTCCGCTTGATTTCACCCTAGTGCACGGCACACGGATTGCTGTTATTTGTATTGGTGTTGGTACGGCACTTATATGGTGGGCACAGCACACTTCTCGCTATTGTATGAACAAAAAGCACGCACATCATGGTGATAGTTTATATTTTCAGCATGGGCCGTATCGTTTGATGCGCAACCCTACTCACCTGGGTATGTTGCTCATGGTTACAGGGTATGCACTGGTGAGCAAGTCTGTTATCTTTTTTGGTATTACATTGATCGGATATCTTTTTTCCAATATCTTTTTTAGAAAGTATGAGTTTCTTGTCAGAAATAAATATGGAGACATATATGATGCGTATAAGAAACGTATTAGTAAAATATTTTAAATGATCATTCTTGTTGCACATACGGATAAAGATTGGCGTAAACAACAGATCGCTACTTTGTTGGCAGATTGGGTGAATAGCGAACCGATCGTGCTTGATGATACAGCAGCCGAACTCGCGGATATGGAAGGGTATTGTTATCCCTCACTGTTCTCATTGTCCGTACCCATCGTGCACAGCAAATTTTTATTGATGGATGGCGCGGCATCATTTGATGTCAGTCTTGCGAAAAAACTTGCCGCAAGCCCCACTGTTTTTTTATTTGAAGAATTTTCAGTACCCGCACCGCTTGTTACGCTCGCAAAAAAATACGGTGCTATTGTTCATACGGGTGAAAAGGTTGCGAAAAAGAAAAAGGAAACTGATTTCTTTGCAGTCACCAACGTCCTCACTGCGCCTGATAAGAAACGTCGTTGGATGGCGTACCGTGCAGCACTCAATGATCAACCCATTGAAGCATTCATCGGCATACTCTATTGGAAAGCACGACAGATGAAAAGTGGCGTCTATGAGAAACTTCTCGATGCGCAGGCTCGTGCATGGATGACCGGAGCACCACTCGAGCTCTTGATCGAAAAAGTTATTTTGGAATAAAAAATAAAGACCTCTATTGGAGATAGAGGTCTAAATATATTGAGGAGTTGTTTTTGTTTGTTATTTTTTAAATGTTCTACGATTGGGAAGAGCTTATATTTTTGTTGGTTTCAGAAAAATATATGGATGCATCTCCTGACGACGCATATGATGAAAGGTCACGTTTCTGGTACCAGTATAGTCTTATCGGGTAATCGTAGCAACACTCTCTTGGGGATAACGCCCTGCAAGAACCGGGAGGAGGATACCTGCCAGGAGTATTGTGGCACTCATCATCGGAATCGTAATATAGCCAAATTCGTATACATATCGTACAAGACAGCTGACACTTGTCGCCCCGCAGACATCAACACCACTACCAGGAAATATATCAATATAGTTATGGAAGAGTGCAATAATAAAGCCGATTGTCGCAAGAATGAGAATCTGACGACGCAATAGTCTACTCTTCGTGAGGTTGCCGGTGAGTGAGAGGATTGCAATCGGAATAATTGCAATACGCTGATACCAACAGAGCAGACAGGGTTCATACCCAAAGCCGTACTGGTAGATGAAGCTACCAATGGTTGAACCAATGAAGATGACAGCGAGGATGACCGTTGCATTCTTTCCAATCCAGCTTGCAAGTGGAGCTTTCATAATCCATGCAACAACCATGACAACGATAAAGATCTGGATGGCGATGGTGCCGAGTGCGATGAGTGTTGAAAACATATTATTCGGTTGGTACTGGACAGTTAGTCTTTTCTGCAAGTGTCTTCAAAGAGACACCAGCCGTACTTTCTACTTGTAGTCGTGTACCATCTGCAAGTTCCCATGTAGGGTAGCTCTGAATGTTGTTGTCGATACAGATTTGTGTCTGGCCTTTGGCGTCTTTTGTAGAACATTCAATATACGGGAGTTTCTTTGCTGATTTTCCGAACATTGCTTTCTGTGCCTGGCAGTGAGGGCACCAGAATGTTCCGTAGAATTTTGCTCCACTATCAGTGATGCACTGCGCGAGCTGGTCATACTTGCCGGGTTTCTTTCCTTCATGTACCAAGAGTCCGATCAGTCCACCAACGATTACGATAAGTACGAGCACCCAGATCCATATTGTTTGTTTCTTTTTCATACTACTACCGTATCGTGTGCGAACATTTTTTGCAAGTAGTGATGTGTCACTTGTTTTATTTTTTGTGCGCCCAGCAGGATTCGAACCTGCGACCGTCTCCTTAAAAGGGAGCTGCTCTACCAACTGAGCTATGGGCGCTTCTCTTTTTCAGTAATATATTACTTGCAAAAAAGTAGCAAAACTATACCATGCAAGCAATATGAAATCAATCCTGATTTTGGATACTATCCGTAGTGCCGAGAATGTCGGCTCACTGTTTCGCACCGCTGATGCAGCCGGTATCGGTATGGTGTATCTTGTCGGTATTACACCGACACCACTTGATCGGTTTGGTCGTCCAAGTACCAAGGTTGCAAAGACAGCACTCGGGGCAGAGCGCACACTTCCATGGGAACATGTTCCAGCTATCCTGCCACTTGTTGCAAGATTGAAAAAAGACGGAGTAAAAATTATTGCCATAGAACAATCTACGCAATCTGTAGACTATAAAAAAGTAACAATAGATGGACCAGTCGCATTTATTCTTGGTAATGAAGTTGATGGTATATCCAAGGAAGTTCTCAGTGAAGTTGATATCATTGCCGAGATACCGATGGCGGGCAGTAAAGAGTCACTCAATGTTTCTGTTGCCGGAGGTGTGGCAATTTTTCGAATGCTTGATAGGTAAGTTTACGGACGGGTACGGTCTTTGAGCTCGTCGAGGCCGTATATCTGGCCGCCTTGAATCGGAGCGGGTTCTTCGAGGAAGGGATTCTTTTTGTTTTCCTCAACACGTGCCGGTCCGCCAGTCACAATCCATGCGACAAAAAGTCCGAGAAGTAGAAGAAAAATCCATTTTAGTTCCGGATGCATATATACAGAAGTATACCAGATTATTTCTGCAGCAACTGCAATGCAGTTGTGATTTGTTTCTCAATCGGAATACTTGTATCAATGGTGCCGATGACAGTACGGATTTGGATATCTTTGTAGCCGAGGGAGAGAAGTGCTTCGACAAGGTCGCTACCAGTCGCTTTGTCGGCAGTGGTGAACCCATCAAGTTTATCCTTGAGATCGATAATCACTTTTTCTGCAGTTTTTTTGCCGATACCAGGGACGAGTGAGACCGCCTTGCTGTCGCCGTGCTTGATGATACGGACAAGATCCGAAAGTGGGTAGAGCGCCAGTACTGAGAGAGCAATCTTTGGTCCAACACCGGAGACACCAATCAAAATAGTGAACATGGTTTTTTCCTCAGGGGTTGCGAAGCCATAGAGCTCATGCGCGTCATCACGTACAACCATATGCGTATAAAGTGTCGCCATCTCGCCAAGTGGTGGGACACTGTTGGTGAAAATACCGTAGCCAATACCTCCGGTCTCTACAACAACGCCTTTTTCCATGAGTTCGACGACGGTTCCTGTAATGCGAGCAATCATGTCTGTATCATAGCAGATATGGACCGTCTGTTCATACGCACCTTGCCGAATCAGGGGTCTTCTGCTATAGTTTCGTCTGTTATGCCAATCACAACTTCAGCCAAAAAAGCCCTCCGCGTATCCCTTCGCAAGAAGGCTATTAATGACCGCACCAAAAAGAACCTCAAAGAAGGTGCAAAAACCATCCAAAAGCTTGCTGTAGCAAAGGATTTCAAGAAAGCAAAGGACTCTCTCTCAGCTGCGTACAGCGCAATCGACAAGGCTGCAAAGAACGGTGTTATCAAGAAAAACACTGCAAGTCGCAAGAAGGCTCGTCTTTCACGAATGGCGAAGGCTAAGTAATACCCCCAAACTTCAAAAAACCATACGGAACAAAAGCCAGACCTGACCCAACCCTTTTGTTCCGTATGGTTTTTTTGCGTTTGGGCTGACGTTAATCGTCGTCGCGCATGTAAGATATCGTTTGCTATACTGTCTCTATGTTATATGAATTCTACGGAGAAGAGTGTCCGCACTGCCAACGCATGCGTGAGCTCACGACAAAGCTCATGGCTGAGCACCCTGATATCAAGATTGACCGAAAGGAAGTCTGGCACGACAAGCGCAATATGGAATTCATCAAAGAATGCGACAAAGGGGATGAGTGTGGTGGAGTACCGTTCTACTTCAATTCATCGAACAAAAAGTGGCTCTGTGGTGAAGTCGAATACGCTGATCTCAAAAAATGGGCAGGGGTCAAATAGCGTGAGACATGTTATTGGAGCATCAATGCTCATCTTTACATTTATAGTACCGACAAGCGCATTTGCTCGGACACTACAAGTTCCACCACCAGTGCTTACCGTAAAAGCTGCGGGAGCCGCTATCTATGGCTGGGATGATGGTGTGCCGACATTACTCTATCAAAAGAAACAGAACTGGCTCTTTCCGATTGCAAGTATTACTAAACTTGCAACTGCACATGCAGTAGAGGAGATGTTCAGTGCCGATAAAAATTTCATTGTTTCTACGTCAGCAGTAAAGACACTAGGAAGTGCGCCAGGTATTACCGTCGGGGCACAGCTGTCTCGCGATGATTTGCTGCGCGCACTCCTCATCAGCTCGAGTAATGATGCGGCAACTGTCTTTGCTGAGTACGCAAAGAAACAGTCACTCGTTGAAGCAATGAATAGTTTCTTGCATGGCAATGGCTATACTGCAACGAGCTTCGTCAATCCGAGTGGTCTCGATCCTTTTACAAAAACTATCGCACCAAACCGTATGACGCCCTACAACATTTCGCGCCTCATGAGTGACATCTATCAGGACAATGGCGTCATTCGTGAAATCATGACCCAAAAGACCGCCGTTATCACCGACCAAAAGTCAGGTGTGCAGGCAGTGCTTAAAAGTAGTGATGAGCTCAACTATGATCCGCTCTATGCCGACCGGGTACTCATTGGTAAAACAGGGAGAACTAATAAAGCAGCTGAAACACTGACATTTGTGACTGAAGGGTATGGAGACTATGACTACATCACCGTCGCACTTCTCTACACAGGGTACCGATATCAAGACGGGAAGGCAGTATTGAATTGGTTGGAAGCGATGAAAGAGTGGAATCAGTAGGAATGAAAAAAGACTGGATCATTCCAGTCTTTTTTCATATTGTCCTCTCGGTAGGAATCGAACCTACATCGCAACTTCCGCAAAGTTGCGTCCTATCCATTGAACGACGAGAGGAATAGGGTGTTATTTGGTTGTATTACCTAGAGGCCGAGACGTTCGGCGATCTTGACCCCGGTGGATTCTCGGATGAATTCCTCGGGGATTTCTTTTGCTTTCAATGCTGTCCTGACCTGCTCCGTAGTCACTCCATCGAGGGTGAATGCCATAACAGGGGAGAGTCCTCCACGGACCAGCAGTAACAGCTTATCCGGTTTTGCCGTTTCGTCAATCCAGAACTTTTTTATACGGGCATAAACAACGGTGTCATCATTGACCCGCACCACATCGTCCTCGATGGAAATCGTTAGTGGTTTTGGTGGTCGGATGGCTGCCCAGATGAGGAGGAACCCTGCAATAACGAGGAAAATACCAAAGAAAAGGTTGCCATAGAAGATAGAGATTGCGGCAGCGATACCAAACACGAGTCCCGCAGTCCATACCCAGTCGGGGTGACGCTCCTTTGCTTCAAATTCCATTGTTGTCCATGAGATGGGTTCCATGAACAATAGTGTATCACGCGATTACACTTTTTTCTTGTCGATTTTGTCCAAACCCAGTGCTTTCACTCCGAAGTATATGACCGCAGCGATAATGACGAAGTCAACGATAGTGGAAACAAACGCTCCCCATTTGATAGCGACTGCGCCGACTGAGAAGATTTTGTCCTGAAGTGCAACCTTGCCCATGAGTGCTCCGACGAGTGGGTTGATGATGTTGTCCACCAATGAAGTAACTGTTTTTGATACGGCCCCTCCAAGGATGAAACCGACCGCAAGTCCGATTACACCTTGCTCACGGATGAAGTCACTGAAACCTGACATTTTATTTTTGATTATATCCATGTCGCTACTGTATCACGAGGTTCTTTATTTTTCCAGAGTAATGCCGGAGTCGTAGTCGCTGTCAGGTTCACGTTTGGTGATAG